>CAZACO010000084.1:0-10153 GCA_964483185.1 uncultured Desulfobacteraceae bacterium | reverse complement strand
TTTTGAGACCAATCCGATTCCGGTCAAGACATCTCTGGCCCTGATGGGCAAGATCCAGGATGAGATGCGGCTGCCGCTCTGTCCCATGGCGCCGGGCAATCTGGATCGGCTGAAAAAAGTCCTGACAGATTACGGACTGATCTGATCGAAGGCGAACGGTTCGTTTAATCAGAAACTTAAGGCAAAAGGCGTCTTGTCCAAAGGTGTCAATGGGAAAGACGCCTTTTTTGGGTCATGATAGGCGATAACCCAAAGAGGTACGACACAAGGCCCTCCATGCTGCAACGCTGGTCAAAACCATACGGATACCGTCAGGTCATGGCCATCAGCCTTCCGCTGGTGGCCTCCATGGGCTCCATCACGCTGATGCAGTTCACGGATCGCATATTCTTGGCCAATTACTCGGTGGATGCCATCGCAGCCGCACTGCCGGCCGGAATTGCATCCTTTACATTCATCTCCTTTTTCATGGGTGTGGCCAATTACACCAATGCCTTTGTGGCCCAGTACAGTGGGGCCCGGGCCTTTCATCGCATCGGCGCAGCCCTCTGGCAGGGGATCTGGTTTTCCATTTTTTCGGGGGTCCTGCTGGCGCTCCTTTACTTTGTGTCTGAAGACCTCTTCAGCCTGATCGGACACTCCCCCGGGGTTTGCTCTCTCGAAGTGACCTATTTTAATATCCTGACCCTCGGCGCCGGCCTTGCGGTCCTGGGCTCTGCCATGGCCTGTTTCTACACGGGCCGGGGGCTGACACGGACCGTGATGGTGGTCCACATAGCCGGAGCGGCCATCAACATCCCGCTCGATTACTGTCTGATCAACGGCGCAGGACCTTTCCCAGAACTGGGGATCACAGGGGCGGCCATTGCCACGGTTGCGGCCTATTGCACCATCGTGCTGACCCTGGGCATTCTCATTTTCAGCAGGAAAAACCGGATCCGGTTCGGTACCTGGAAGAACAGGAGACTCGACAGGGAGCTTTTCGGCCGTCTCATGCGCTACGGCCTGCCCAGTGGCGTTCAGTTCTTTCTTGAGGTATTCGGGTTCACCTTCTTCATCCAGATGCTGGGAAGGCTGGGGGACCTGGAACTGGCCGCTTCCAACATCGTGCTGTCCATTGAGACCCTTGCGTTTCTGCCCATGGTTGGATTCCACATCGGAAACGCCACCTTGGTGGGTCAGGCCATTGGACGCCAGCAGCCGGAGGGTGGTGTTGAATCGACCACCAGCGCGCTTCATATTACCCTGGCCTACATGATGCCTCTTGCAGCGGTGTTCATATTCATGCCCGAGCCCCTCCTCTCCCTTTTCGAAACAGGCGGCAACAGCCCAGCTCAGTACCGGGAGATCATGGAACAAGGTGTCATCCTCATGCGATTCGTAGCAATCTTCTGTTTTTTTGATGCACTCAATCTCATTTATTCAGGCGCCATCAAAGGGGCGGGCGACACCCGGTTTATCATGTGGACCATTGGCGCGGTCTGTCTTGGGGTGATGATCCTTCCGGTCTACGTGGCGGTAGAAATCGTGGGGGCCGGACTTTACACGGTCTGGACACTCGCCACAGTATACGCCTGCGCCCTGGGGGTCTCATTCATGCTGCGTTATCGCCACGGCAATTGGAAGAGAATGCGCGTCATTGAGACCAGGGCGGGCCTGACCGAGGCAGAAGGTTTTCCGGGCTGAGGGCTGCCTGGGAAAAGAAGGAGGTTTAATAATGAATGAGAGTAGCTTTCAGAAGGTGGGAAAGACGGAAAAAAGGATGTTCGGTCCGCCCTGCATCCTCATCTGTGGATACAGGGCAGATGAGCAGGAAAAGATCCTTTCCCTGATCGAAACCTGTAGTCTCTCCCGGCACCCGGTGGTTTTCGCTACAGAGGATGATGCGGACACGATCCTCGGAGACATTGTGAAGACGGAATCGGAAAAGGGGCTTGGGCTCTCTTCTGGGCTGGCAAGGGCGATTATCATGTCGGGGCTCACTGAAAACGAGCTGCATTCGCTGATATCTACCTACCGAAAAGAGCGATTCACACCGCAGCTCTGGGCGAGCCTGACCCCGGTTTCTGAAGGCTGGACCCTCAAGGCACTACTTAAGGAGCTTTCCGCTGAAGCGGCAGCCTTCAGGAAGAGACAGGCGGAACAGAAACAGGAAGATGAAGGTAAGCGTTCATAGGTTCAGGGTTTCCCGCTGAAAGCGGGATTCAGGGTTAAGGACACCGACAAAATTGAAGACCCGAAGTCCTCGTAAAAAGCGCCGGTTTTGCCACATAATTGCTAACGGGCCGCCAACTTTCAGGTTTACGCCGAACCTCTGAACCTTTGAACCCGTGAACGGTTACCGATAAAGAGGATCTTCAACAGATGACAAGGAGGAGGATATGGAACTGAAGGAATACTTCGACACTGTCAAAGGGACGGGTATCCTGGCGACCTCGGATAACCAGGGAAAGGTGGACGCAGCCGTTTATTCCAGGCCCCATTTCATGGAAGACGGCACCCTGGCATTCATCATGGCCGATCGGCTCACCCATCACAATCTTCAATCAAATCCCTATGCGGTCTATCTCTTTATGGAGGAAGGTCCGGGATACAAAGGTCAGCGGCTCTTCCTGAAAAGGACCGGCGAAGAACAGGACACCAATAGGCTATATGAGATACGACGGCGCAAATACCCGGCAAAAGACGAGGAAGGAAAACCCCGATTTCTGGTCTTCTTTCAAGTGGAAAAGGTCCTCCCGCTCATTGGCGCGGGGAGGGAAGAAGATACCCTCTGACCGCCGCGCCCGGCGAAACCGAAACAGATACCGTTCGACATGCGACCCGGTCACCCGGCATCAAAGGTCCTATGTCATAAGGCCTGATTCACTGTCATAGCGCTTGGAAAAGACGGCCGCCTTTCCCGAGAAGATATTACATTGCGTCAGGACATGTTCAGCGACCGTTTGCCTCTGGGACGTATCTAAGTCATTGAAGGTGGCGACCAACATCGCCTCATCCACTATGGTTGAGAGGATATTCCAGATCTCTTCTGCCGGCATATCAGGACCGATATCAAGCCCTGTGGGTGCGGATGGATCACTGAAGAGCGTTCGCGCCTTTTGCTTCATTTGCTCAAGCTGATCGTTCAGGACCTGAGACGCCTTTTCGAATGCCTCGTAAGCATCACACGATCCGGATATGGGGCACAAGGTCTCGTGACCGGCCACATTTAAGCGGATACCCAACCGGACCGATATCTTGCCCTCGCCTTTCTCTTTTGTGGTGATCAATTCAAACAAATTTTCCATTAGGTCGCCTTTCTCAATCAGACAGTCTTGAGGCCATCTCTTCAGGTGTATTAAAAAAATGAAATGTTTCCAGCGATATTTAGGATAAGCCTACCAGAGTTGGGTCTAAAAAGAAAGGATTTGTGAGGGGTCGCAGCAATACCCCCATGGCGATTGAAAGAAACCGATCGTGGCAAAAGAATCTGTTTGTTTCACATGAAATGAATGGTATGTTACCGGACTACATGTCGCTTTTTCCGATACCAAAGCATCATATGATCGCTGTAATATGTGAACGGCCGGATCAGTTGTTTCTTTAAGGTATTTTCAGGGGGAATATATGCATCAGCAAACAAGACTCTGGGGGGAGTCAACGGCCTTTTTGGCGCTCTTTCTGGATAATATCGGGGTGTTTGTCTTTTTTAGTGGCATTTTGGTCTTCACATTCAACTACCCGATCGAGATCATTTTAAGACACATGGTACCCGGGACCGCCCTTGGGGTCTTGTTCGGAGACCTCATCTATACCTACATGGCATACAAGCTCGGCAAATCGACACAGCGGAAAGATGTCACCGCCATGCCCCTCGGTCTGGATACGCCCTCATCCATCGGTCTCGCCTTCGCGGTCATCGGTCCGGCCTATGTGGCGACTAAGGATCCGATACTGACCTGGCAGATCGGGATGGCCACCCTGTTTTTGATCGGCGTCGTAAAAGTTATCACCGCCTTTTTCGGCAGTCGTGTCCAGCAAATCATTCCGACGGCCGGGCTTCTGGGATCGATTGCCGGGATCGGGCTGGTCCTTTTGGGATTCCTTCCGCTGGTGGAAATCTTTAATGAAATCGTCGTGGGCATGGTGGCGCTTGGACTCATATTTTCGGCACTTCTGGGCCGAATGGCGCTGCCCGGCAGGATCCCTGGCGTCTTGGCCGCCGTGATCCTGGGGGTGGGTATCCATTTCGTTTTAGGCTATGCCGGTCTGCTGCCCGAATTCCAGAAACCCACGCTGACATTTGCCTTGTGTATCCCCTCGTTTTCATATGAATTCTTGGAAGCCCTGCCGAAATGCATGAAATACCTTCCCATCGCCATACCCTTCGGGCTTATGACCATCATCGGCGGCATCAACAATACCGAAAGCGCGCGTCTTGCCGGAGACAATTATAAGACCCGCGATATCCTTTTGACCGAAGCACTGACATCCCTTATTGCCGCATTCTTCGGCGGGGTGATTCAGACCACGCCGTACATCGGCCATCCCGCCTACAAGAAGATGGGCGCCACATACTGGTATACATTGGCGACCGGCTTACTGATTGGACTCGGAGCGGTTATCGGGCTCCTCTCAATTTTTCTGGCACTTATTCCAAGGGCCGTTCTTGCACCCATATTCCTGTTCATTGGATTTGAGATCGTGCGCCAGGCCTACCGGGAAAGCCCGGCATCACATTCTCCTGCCGTGAGCTTCAGTTTTCTGCCGGTGATTGCCAACCTTGTCATGATCATACTTACGCAATTCCTTGCGGTTACGGCCATAACTCCTGAGGGGTTTCCGTTGAGATTGCAGGTCTTGCACCAGTCCCTTACGGTTCTGAGTAACGGTTTTGTTCTGACAGCCATGCTCTGGGGAAGCATGGTTGCGTTAATCATTGACCGAAAACCCCACGCGGCAGCCACATATGCCCTCTGCTGCGGGTTTTTGACACTCTTCGGGCTGATGCATTCGGTGGTGCCTTCAGGTGAAATATATTTCCCGTGGAGCGCGCCGAATCACACCCATTTCTGGATGGCCGGCGCCTACGTCTTGCTCGGGTGCATTCTCTTTGTACAGAGAGGGCCTCTCGAAGGCGTGCGTGAGCGCGACAATAGTCATATAGATTGAAAGGAGTACCTTAAAATGGAACATGCGAATAAGAGACTGCTGATGGTGACGGTGTCCGGTCGGGACCGGTCCGGAATCACCGCAGACCTGACAGGTGTCCTGGTGAAACACAAGGTTGAGGTGGTCGATATCGAACAGGCATCGCTACAAGACCACCTGGGTCTCTACTTTCTCCTTGACTTGAGCCACGCTGAAAGCGGCGAGGACAGCGTCATCAAGGACCTGCTTTTCGAGGCCAGCAAACTGGAACTTACCCTCAATTTCCGGCTCTTCTCGCATGCTGAGGTCCAGGCCATCAGTGAACGCAACCTTTTCGTTCTGACGCACTTCGGGGGCACCCAGGCACTCTATGAACTCTCCAGGATACTCGGGGAGGAAAAGGTCAATATTGAAACCATATCGACCATCACCCACCATGGTGAAACATCGATGGAGATGATTATCAATGTGAACAAGGCCCCGAACCTGGGCCGTCTCAAAGAAAGGATCATGCTCATGAGCCGCAAGCTCGGCATTGATCTGGCCCTTCAGAAGATGGAGGCCTACCGGAAGAACAAGCGGCTCATTTTTTTTGATATGGACAGTACGTTAGTGGACATGGAGGTCATCGACGAAATGGCCCGGCGGGCAGGGGCGTACAATGAGGTGCATCGAATTACTGAAAAGGCCATGAGGGGAGAATTTGACTTTGAGGAATCGCTGAGGCAGCGTGTGGCACTCCTGAAAGGTCTCACAATCGATGATCTTCAGGAAATCAAGCGTCATATACCTCTTTCAGAAGGTGTGGAGGAACTGGTAGCCACCCTGAAGTGGCTGGGGTACAAGCTGGGCGTGGTTACCGGGGGGTTTGACTTTTTTGCAGAACATCTCAAGGAGCAACTGGGCTTCCATTTTTGCTATTCCAACAGCCTGGAGATCAGGGACGGGCTTCTGACCGGCGTGGTTGCAGGAGAGGTCATTGACTCGGCACGTAAGGCCCGGATTGTCAATCAGACCGCCTGCGACGAAAAGATCCTCCTGGATCAGACCGTGGTCGTGGGTGACGGGGCCAATGACGCCCTGATGCTGGGTCAGGCCGGTCTGAGCATCGCCTACAACGCCAAGAGGGGGCTTGAGAGATCTGCCGGGGCATCGATCGGTAAATCAAGGATGAAAAATATCCTCCATTTCTTAGGCATCACCGAAGAGGACATCGCCGAGGCCTTGAGCTGTCAGGCGGTGTGATATCGGCATATCTCCAAATTTTGCTGAATTTCGTTGAAAATCCCGGAAATTTCGGGTACAAGAGATCGGGAAGACATGGCTAGGAGTCATACGGAGAAGCTATTGCCACAAAAACTCCTTTCAGGTCTTTGCTCAGACCGGCTGTTAGGGCCGTGCGATGGCCCCGGGGGCCAGTCTGGTCAAATCGGAAACGTTGAAGGATCTTTTTTGAAGGCTTCGAGTTTCCAGTTTCGAGTCTCACTCGAGATCTGACTCTGATGTATTGACAGGGGGGAGATATGATCCGTGTTATTGTTGCCGGCGCTGCCGGCCGGATGGGACAACGAATCATTCACATGATTCATCAGAACCCGGAAACAACACTGGCAGGCGCATTTGAAGTTCCCGAGCATCCGGGCGTCGGCCAGGATGCGGGTCTTGTGGCCGGTGTCGGAGAACTGGGTGTCACGATTGAAGGATCGATGCAAGAGGCGTCTGACCAGGGGGATGTGCTGATAGACTTCACCGCTCCACAGGCCACGCTCCAAAATATAAGGGCCTCTGCCGCTAAAGGGATCGCCATGGTGATCGGGACCACGGGCATCACCGGAGAGGTGCTGGAGGAGATCGAGAGCCTTGCCAGAAAGATCCGGTGTGTCCTGGCCCCCAACATGAGCGTTGGTGTCAATGTCATGTTCAAGATTGCCGGGGAGATGGCCCGGATCCTGGGGGCCGATTATGATATGGAAATCCTGGAGGTGCATCACCGGCTCAAAAAAGATGCCCCGAGCGGGACGGCCATGCGCCTGGCCCAGATATTGGCGGAGGCCTCGAACAGGGACCTGGATAGGGTAGGGGTGTACGAACGGAAAGGGATGATCGGTGTAAGGAGCGATGAGGAAATCGGCATCCAGACCTGGCGGGCCGGAGACATTACGGGAGAGCATACCGTGATGTTCGGCGGCATTGGCGAGAGACTGGAGCTGACGCACAGGGCACATAACCGGGATAATTTTGCTCGGGGGGCCGTGAGGGCGGCTCTATGGGTGATCAAACAGCCGCAAGGCCTCTACGACATGCAGGACGTGTTGGGGCTAAAATGAAGTACCTAAAATGCCTAAAGTTTATCCCGTTAAATGCGGAGCGTATTTATCTGGGGTGATCGAAAGTGCCTAAAATCAGCAAAATTTCAAAAGTGAGCTGAACTGCGTCAGTTCAATATCGAGTGGACAGTTCCCATGTGGTGGATTTCCGAATCGAAATTCAGGCCTGCCCGCCGACGCCTTTGAGTTCGGGAAATGCTTCATGCCCATTTGAGGTTTCGCGACGCATTCGGCGCTTGGGGTTCTGTCAGGCGGTGGCAGGCGGGCGTGAGGCTTTTATTTGGCCGCGGAATACTGAGCAAATATGGAAAAACCAGAAAGGATAATATGAAATTGTTTGAGAAGGCCGAACGATTAAATCAACTTCCACCCTATCTCTTTAAGGAGATCGACCGGAAAAAGACCGAGGTCATGGCCAAAGGGGTCGACATCGTCGATCTGGGCGTAGGTGATCCAGACCTGTCCACCCCTAAGCATATCATTGGGGAGATGAAAAGGGCGGTCGATGACCCGGCAAACCACAGGTACCCGTCCTATTCGGGAATGAACGATTTCAAGGTGGCGGTCGCCGGTTGGTATCGGGAGCGGTTCGGCGTCGATCTGGATGCGAATAGAGAGGTGGTCTCCCTCATCGGAAGCAAAGAGGGCCTGGCCCATCTTCCCTTAGCCTTTGTCAATCCCGGTGACGTTGTCCTGGTCCCCACCCCCGCATACCCGGTGTACCATATTGCCACACTGTTTGCAGGCGGGGAATCTTTTTTTATGCCCTTGTTGAGCAAAAACAACTATCTACCTGATTTAAAAGAAATTCCTGACTCTGTGGCAGACCGTGCCAAGATCATGTTCATCAACTATCCCAATAACCCGACCGCAGCGGTCGCTGACCTACCGTTCTTTGAAAACGTGGTGGCATTTGCCCGGAAATACGATATCATGGTCTGTCATGACGCGGCCTATACAGAGATGGCGTTCGATGGGTATCGGGCGCCCAGTTTTTTAGAGGCAGAGGGTGCCAAAGAGGTCGGCCTGGAGTTCCATTCCCTCTCCAAGACCTATAACATGACCGGATGGCGGATCGGATTTGCCGTGGGGAACGAGAAGGGGATGGAAGGCCTCGGCGCGGTCAAGAGCAATATCGATTCCGGTGTCTTTCAGGCCGTTCAGAGGGCCGGGATTGCTGCAATCCGGGGGGATCAGTCCTGCGTCGGAGAGATGATCCAGGTCTACACAGAGCGAAGGGATATTATGGTCCAGGGTCTCAGGGACTCGGGATTCGAAGTGACGTCCCCCAAGGCGACTTTTTATCTATGGGTGAAGGTCCCGGACGGTTACACGTCAACGCAACTGGCAACCCGGCTCCTGGAGGAGGCAGGGGTTGTGGTGACCCCGGGAAACGGCTTTGGAGGGCCCGGGGAGGGGTACTTCCGTATCGCACTGACCCAGAAAAGAGAGAGGCTGGCAGAGGCCTTGGAGCGGTTGAAAGGGATGAGGTTTTAGGTGTCGGAAGGGCCTTCATCTGTGGTGAAGACGGCGTATATCGGGATCGGATCGAATGTGGGAGACAAATTAAACAATTGCCGTAAAGCCATTGATCTAATTAATAATATTGATGAATGTACGGTGACGGATCAGTCCCGGTTTTATTGGACAGAACCGGTGGGTGTGATATCCCAGGACTGGTACGTGAACGGGGCCATTCGCATTGAAACAGGGCTCAGCCCGCGCGGACTTTTGAGGAGCCTTCTATCGATCGAGTCTGACATGGGGAGAATTCGAAGGCGAAAATGGGAACCGCGTGTCATTGACCTCGATATCCTCCTCTATGAAAACGAGGTGATAGAAGAAAAGACTCTGACGATCCCTCACCCGTTAATGCACGCAAGACGGTTCGTCCTTATGCCGATGGTTCAATTAAACCCCGGACTGGTTCACCCTGTTTTTGGCAAGACCATGTCTGAGCTGATGAATGATCTGAGTGCGGAGGGGCAGGGTATCAGCCCGTTAGGGGAAATCTGATGCGGCTTCTGATCCTTATTTTTCTTGCCTTTCTCCTGTATCGTGTGGTGAGGAAGTATCTGCGGTTAGGTCAAAAGACTGAACTGCGCACAGAGGGCGGGCCTGTCGACGAGATGGTCCAGGATCCTTCCTGCATGACCTATATTCCACGGAGAACCGCTTATCGAAAGGTCATCGCCGGCAAGGAATTCTTTTTTTGCAGCAGAGAATGCGCGGAAAAGTTTGAGAGAGAGAAGAAAGGGTAATGGCAGGATCAACTTCGAAAAAGGGGGATATATGAAATTCTTTATTGACACGGCAAACATAGAAGAGATCAAACAGGCGAGTGCCTTGGGCATGGTAGATGGCGTGACCACTAACCCCAGTCTGGTAGCGAAAGAGGGAAGGGAGTTTAAGGGGCTCATCAAGGAAATATGTGACCTTGTTGACGGCCCGGTCAGCGCGGAGGTGGTGAGCCTCGATGCAGAGGGGATGGTCAACGAGGCAGAGGCCCTGGCAGCCATCGCTGATAACATAGTCGTAAAAATACCTCTGGTCGAAGAGGGTTTGAAGGCCGTCACGACCTTGGCCCGGGAAGGGATCAAGACCAATGTGACCCTCTGCTTTTCCCCTGTCCAGGCCTTGATGGCCGCCAAGGCGGGGGCAGCCTATATCAGCCCCTTTGTTGGGAGGCTTGA
>CAZACO010000083.1:0-10158 GCA_964483185.1 uncultured Desulfobacteraceae bacterium | reverse complement strand
TGAGCCGGAATGGTCTCTTCATCTCGAACTCCTGTTCAAGTTCGTGTTCGCTAAGATTTTTTTTTAACAAAGGTCAGACCCGGCCCGCGGCCCGCAGCCCGAGGTAGATTGACAATCGCTGCAATGGCAACCCGTTAATAGCTCATTATGCACAAATTGTAAAGATCTCCCTTAATGTCCCCCAACTCTATTTGCCTTTACCTGCAAGCAGAAATTCTCTATATTCCGACTTATAAAAAACGATCCCCAACGAAAATGAACCAGCAATCCCGTTGAACACAGGATCTCCGCCCCGTAACCAGCGCCAAGTTTCATGCGAGGTGAAGGCATGGCCCTCTTTTCAAAGACCGATTCTTGCAGCCTGCTGACCTTGACAATTCCTGACCGATGTAAGACGAAACCCGGAGCCAAAGACCCCTGTTTACGATTGTCCGATTGAAAAGGAGGCATTCTGTTTCCATGCAGGTTCATTCCCCAGCAGCGATGTCCGTCGGTCCAAGAACGAGGGAGAGAGACAACCCTGGCCGAAGTTGGCTGTTCGCCGGACTCGCCTTGATTCTGGTCCTGCTGGCCGGTGCCGCCTCGGGCGAGACGGAGAAGGATAAGTCCTGTTTCCTGACAGGCCACTGGTCCTTAGGGATCAAGGTTAGGCGGCTGCTCGACAGCCATACTTCCTACGAGTTCGGGAATCCCTATCCACCCTATCAAGCACCCCTGAGCCGACTGGAATTTCCCCTGGACTCCTGGTGGGGCGGGGCAGAGATCAGGGCCAGCTACCCGAGGTTCTCGCTGGGTCTGGAGGCATTGAGAAGTCTTTCCTCCGAGGCCGATGGGAAGATGAGTGACTCGGATTGGGACGATGACGAAACCCCCGGCCTCCGTACCATCTACTCCGAGTCCCAGTGCCGGATCGAACCCAGCTACACGATCAGGGCCGACGCCGATCTGAAGGTTTCGGACTGGCTGGGGTTCCCCTCGCGTCTGGACCTTCGACCAGTCATCGGATTTCGCTGGCAGCACTTCCGTTTGGTCACCCATGATGGCGTTCAGTACGAGCATGGAGATTCGCCCAAGCCCCTGCCGGGGGACGGCATCCGCTTCTATCAGACCTACCGGCAGTATTTCATCGGGTTGAAAAGCGATTTCGACTTGGCTGGTTATATCCCGTTGCGCCGTTTCAACCTGATCATGCAGTTGGACTGGGCCTATGTACAAGGAGAAAATGAGGATCATCACCTGCTGAGGGTAGGCCGGCGGTTCACCTTTGAGGATACGCGAGGTCAGGCCTGGCATGGCTTTCTCGGCCTGAAGGCCGGGCTGTCAGAAAACCTCGCCTTCGGCCTGGAGTTGGATTACCTGTGGCTTTCAACAACCGGGTCCCATCGCCTGGTCAACAAGCCTTTTGAAATAGATTTTACTTTTCACCACGGGGTTAAGGTCTGGTCCAGGCAGGCCAGCCTTTCTCTGGTCCTGGAGTACGTTTTTTGACCACGGCGACATGGAGCTGAGCTCGTCTGCTCGGCTGTCGTCTGGGGCCACCATATGGTATTGATTATTCGGCTTTAACGCCCCGTTCCCTATCAACTACTTTGCGTGGCCCTGCACCCAACCCAAATAACACCTGCCCGTGCATCAGTTTCTTATTTTCTTATGGATGTCCAGCAGTCCCGTACACCTATCATGAGATACAGGGGTCACATCTTGATTTGTGAATTAATCAATGCATACTTCTCCCTGTAATCACGATGTGATTTCATTTTGTCTTTCACTTTCTTCACAATATGACTGACGGCCGTATAGCCCACGCCAAACACCTCTCCGATTTCCGCGTTTGTGTAGGCCCCCCTTTCCCACAGAAAAAATACCAAGAGATCCCTGTTCTCCTTATCTTCTCCGTAAAGCCTCCCCACCTTCTTAAACCGATGCACATCACAATGGAGGAACCCGGAGGCCTGTTCCAAAACCTCTTCAGCGCTTATTCTCCCGACCAAGCCTCTTTGCTGCGGAACCTCCCGGTGTGGTTTTTTGGAGGCGTATCTTGCCTTTATACGATCCACGAATTGCCCGGTCCCTAAAATCACACCATGCCTAAAATCTTCCCACAACCCCTTCTCTTCCCCAGCATAAGCCTGCACATAAAACGACCCTGAAACAGATGACCAGATCGGAAATGGCGGTTATTAAATCTTCGCGTATAAGTGACGCCAAACCACTGCATGGCCCTGGACAGATTCGAACCCTTGGTCTGCAACAAAAGGTGGTAGTGGCTAGACATCAGAGCAAATGCATATATTTCGACCTCGAACCGCTCACTCATTTCTCCCAATGCATCAAAAAAATACCTCCGATCTTTATCGTCATAGAAAATATCCCGTCCCTCGTTTCCCCGCGAAAGAACATGGTAATACGCACCGTCATACTCGATTCTCCAGGGTCTCGTCATCCTTCCTTCTCCCGCGATCATGAAGTATTTGAGCAAGCATACCATCCCTCAATTCACAAATCAAGATGTGACCCCGGTTTTCCGTCCTACCGGCGTGGTTGGTGATTAACTCATTCTATAAGTCTATGACTGTTTGCTTTGGCGATTCGCTCACCCCTTCACAAATATACCCAACGCGCTTAACCGGGCGGGGCTTTTTGCGTCCGCCTGAATGCGGTGTACGCCCGGCATCGGCGTGAACTTATGGGGTGAAAGTCCCCTATGTGCCTGCCCTGTAAGCAGTAGGCATCTGTTCAGTTGGTTGCCACATCTCTTTCACGTCCTTTCAGAATTCTTCGAAGCCGTACACTCGGTCCAGACGGCGTATCAGGGTGAATCCTGTCAATGTCGTGAGACATGGACACAAACATTCGCCGACCGAAAGGGCGTTGCCGCGAGGCACCGTCTGAAGTTTATCTGCCTCAGGCAGGTTTATCTGCCTCAGGCAGGTTTATCTGCCTCAGGCAGGTTTATCTGCCTCAGGCAGGGAAGCCCGGCGATTGGGGGATCAGGAATAAAGGACTTTAAAGGGTCAAGCAAAAACCCCTACACCATTAAGGTGAGGCCACTGGATATCAAGGGAAAAAAGCCGAAACCTGGCAGCACGCCTGGAAATGTACTATTAGCCTTTCTCCCTTTTTTGCTTTTCTTTATCCCTGATGATGCCACCGGCTGGTCGGCAACAACTTCCTTGACAAACCTCATAATCCTAATCTAATACCACTACAGATGCAGCGCCCTGAAATACCCCCGAATGGCAGAGGCAATCCGCATGATCTCAATTCCCGGATATCAGGTAAGGGAAACGATATGTGAAAGCGACACGTCTCTGGTCCTCCGTGCCAGCCGGGCCGAGGATGATCTGCCGGTGGTCCTCAAGGTAATGAGACGTGCCTATCCTTCCATTGCAGAGATGACCCGGTACAAACAGGAATACAAGATCCTCTCGACCCTGAATCATTCAAATGTTCCAGGCATTATAAAACTCCATGGAGACCTGACCCTGGAAAACCGTCATGCGCTCGTACTGGAGGACTTTGGCGGCCAGTCTCTGGACCGGCTGAAAGCATCCCTGAGGTATGATGACTCGAATGTTTTTCTGCCGGTCGCTGTCATGATTTCAGAACGACTGGGTGCCATACACGCGGCCAACGTCATCCACAAAGACATCAACCCGTCCAATATCCTCCATCATCCGGAATCAGGCCAGGTAAAAATCATTGATTTCGGGCTTTCTACCCTGAAATCCCTTGAAACCGTCACCTCGGAAACCCCAGACTGCCTGGAAGGTACCCTGGCGTACATCTCTCCGGAGCAGACCGGTCGCATGAATCAAGGCCTGGATTACCGGACTGATTTTTACTCTCTGGGGGTGGTTTTTTACGAGCTTCTGACCGGAAAACTTCCTTTTGACCGGACAGACCCCATGGAACTGCTTCACTGCCACCTGGCGGTTCGACCCCTCCCGCCCCATGACCTGAACCCCGCCATACCGGTTCCTCTTTCCGACATTGTCATGAAACTGATGTCAAAGGATATGAAGGCGCGCTACCAGAGCGCAACAGGCCTTGTCCTGGACTTGAAAACCTGTGCGCAGCAGTTCGAGAAGACCGGTAAGATATTCGACCTTGTTTTAGGAAGCCGGGACATGTCGGACCGGTTTCGGATTTCAAACCGGGTCTACGGCAGGGGCAGGGAACTTGGCCGGTTACGGAAAAGCCTGGAACAGGCCGCAGAGGGCCATCCCCAGGTCGTGATGGTGACAGGGCCTGCAGGAATCGGCAAGACCTCACTTGTCCGGGAACTGCATCATCATATGAGCATCCACAACACTTACTTCATTTCCGGCAAGTTTGATCAGTATCAGAAAAGCACACCATACGCTGCGGTCATCCAGGCCTTCAAGGGATTATTCCGGCAGCTTTTGTCCGAAAATCAGGATGAGCTGGATCAATGGAAACAGAAACTGAAGACCGCCCTGGGGCCGAATGCCGGGCTTATCTCAGAGGTAATGCCTGAAATTGAAATGATCATTGGCCCCCAGGAAAAAGTGCCCGAGATTAACCCGGCTGAGACCAGAAGCCGCTTCAACCTGGTGTTTGAAAGCCTTGTTCAGATCTTCAACCGCCCGGAACACCCCCTGGTGATCCTGCTGGACGATCTGCAATGGGCCGATCCGGCATCCTTGAACCTGATCCGCCTGATGCTGGTCCCCAAGAGAGCACACCTGCTTCTGATCGGGGCCTTTCGGGACAATGAACTCCATGAGGCCCATCCCCTATGGCTGCTTCTGAAGGACATTGAAAAATCGCCCGCCGGGATCCGCCGGATCGAACTCGTACCCCTGTCCCTGAAACAGGTCAGCCGGTTTGTCAGGGACACCCTGGCATGCAGAGAGGAGGATGCCGGGGTCCTTGGAAGGCTTGTCCTGGAAAAGACCCTGGGCAACCCGTTTTTTGTCGGTGAATTTTTGAAATCGCTCCATTCGGAAGGATTGTTCTGGTTCGATGACCAGGACGGCTGCTGGCGCTGGGACATTGACCGGATCCGGAAAACGGGGACCACGAATAATGTGGTGGAACTGATGGCGGATAAGATCAGCAGTCTCGCATCCGATACCCGGAATGCCCTGAAATTTGCGGCATGTATCGGGAACCGGTTTGATCTCAGGGTGCTGGCCGCAATTTGTGAAACATCTGTCAGGGCCTGTCTTGGAATGCTGGATCATGCCATTTCCCAGGGCCTGCTCCTCCCGGTAAGCGATACCTACAAGTCAGTGGAACTGGACATTGACACGGCAGACAAGGACCTGCCGGTTGAATTTGTTTTCTGCCACGACCGGATCCAACAGGCCGCCTGCGACCTGATTCCGGACCCTGAAAAACAGGCCGTCCATCGGCAGATCGGCACCCTCATGCTAAAGAACAGGGACTCGGGTGTCGGGGATCAGAATCTCTTCGACCTGGTGAGCCACTTGAATCTGGGCCTGTCCGAGAGTCTCTCCAGTGAAGAAAAACGTGAAACAGCCACCCTGAATCTTGCTGCAGGCAGAAAAGCCAGGCGGTCCGGCGCCTTCGAGGCGGCCCTGGTATTTTTCAAAACAGGTCTGCAACTCCTGGGATCCGATGCATGGCAGACAGAATATGACCTGGCATTGGAGCTTCATGTCAATGCCGTTGAAGCCGCATGTGTCTGCGGCCAATACCAGGTCATGGACGACCTGGGGGCCCTGGTGCATGAACATGCCAGGGTGTTCCTGGACCGGATAAGGGTCTATGAAGCCCAGATCCAGTCATTGAAGGCCCGGAAACGCAACCATGAGGCGGTGATGGCCTCCCTGCCGGTCTTGAGGCGTCTGGGCATCCGGTTGCCCGACCGATCCAATAAGTTCCGGATCATCTTGAGTTTAATGAGAGCCAGGCTGGCATTGATGGGAAAACGACCGGAAAAGCTGCATTCCCTTCCGGAAATGGCGGAGCCCGAAAAACGGGCCGCCCTTCGGGTCCTCCTGTCTGCAGGATCTGCCGCCTACAGGTCCGATCCGGACATGCTGCCCTTGTTTGTATTTGAAGCCCTGATCCTGTCCGTAAGGTACGGGAACGCCCCCGGATCTGCCTATTCATACGCCACCTATGCATTGACGCTCTGCTGCGTCCTGGGAAACATTGATGACGGTTATCGGTACGGGAAACTGGCCCTGCGGCTTCTGGACACGGCAGACACCCGGGAATACAAAAGCAGGACCCTTGTCGTGTATCATTGTTTTATCCATCACTGGAAAAGGCATGTGAATGAATCCCGGAAAGGATTTTTGGAAAGCTACCAGAATGGTCTTGAAACCGGAGATGGCGAATTCATAGCCCACTCCGCCCATCTCTTCTGCAAGTGCGCTTTTGCCGTTGGCCGTCCCCTGGAAAACCTTACGGATGAACTCATTGCATACCGGGAGGTACTGGTCCGGTTCGGACATCAACAGAGCCTGACAGCCCAGAATATCCTGCTTCAGACGGTGTTGAATCTGAGGGGTGAATCCCCGGACCCCTGGGTGCTGACAGGGGCCTATTTCGACGAAACCACCATGCTTCCCAGGGACCCCACATCGGGCGACCCCGAGGAAATGTTCAATCTCTTTTTCCACAAGTTTCTCTTATGCTACTGGTTCGGACACCATCAAAAGGCCATGGAGAACAGACAGATGGCCGCACAATACCTGGATTCGACCCGAGGGTCCTTTATTTTCGTTATCTTCTATTTCTACGATTCTCTGGTGCACCTGGCCATGCTTGCGCACCATAGTTCTGTCCCCGCAAAAAGGGCACTGCGGCAGGTCCGGAAAAATCAGAAGAAAATGAAAAAATGGTCTGAATACGGTCCCATGAACACCCGCCACCGGTATTTTCTCGTAGAGGCTGAGCGCATGAAGGCCTTGTCACATTACGAACAGGCCATGGATCTCTACGAACAGGCCATCGCCCTGGCCGGGCAGAACCGTTATATCCAGGAGGAAGCCCTGGCGTGTGAACTGGCTGCGAGGTTCTGGGTGGACCGGGGAAAGGAGGCGTTCGCCGCCCCGTATTTGAAAAAGGCTATCTACCTGTACCGGAAATGGGGTGCGTCCCGGAAGGTCCAGGACCTTGAACATTCATTCTCCCGGATCGTGGACGAGATGATGCCGGAAACCCCTCCCGGTTCAACCTTGCCGGTCACATCGGAAAGCCGGTCCCGACAGATCGACCTTGCCACGGTAATGAAAGGGTCTCAGGCCATCTCCAAGGAAATGGAACCGATAAAGCTGCTCCAGCAGATCATGGTGCTGGTCATGGAAAATGCAGGCGCTGAAAAAGGGTTTCTGATCCTGAAAAAAGAGGGAGATCTCATCATCTCAGCCCGGTCTGTCCCGGAGTCGGGCCTGGATATCCTGACAGACCCTGTTCCAGTGGAAGCCTGTCCGGACCTGTCGCCTGGTGTTGTCCATTACGTGGCACGGACCCGGGAAGACCTGGTACTCGATGACGCCGCAACAGAACATCTGTTTTCAAAAGATGATTATATCCTGAAGCAACGGCCCAAGTCCCTGTTGTGCGTTCCGGTGATGCACGGCAACAGGCTGATCGGTGTCCTGTACCTTGAAAACAACCAGATCAGCGGCGTGTTCACCACGCAACGGATCCAGGTGTTGCGGCTTCTTTCATCCCAGGCTGCCATCTCCCTTACCAATTCGGAGTTTTATGCCCGGCTCAAAGCATCCGAATCCCGATATCGGTCACTGTATGAAGATGCGGTGGAGGGGATTTTTCGGATCGATCCCGGAGGACGCCTGCTCAATGCCAACCCGTCCTTTGCAAGAATACTGGGGTTCGATTCTTCAGAAAACCTCCTGAAAGAATTGCCGGATATTGTTCAGACCTGTTTTGTTGAGCCGGAAGCATTGAAAACCCTTTTTTCCACACTGAGTCTCCGGGGGCGGGTGTCTGGATTCGAAACAAGATTCCAGAGACGGGACGGGACCAGGGTCTGGGTATCCATCAGTGCCAGGGCGGTCTTGCACAAGGCGGAAAATCGGGTGGCATGTTATGAAGGTTCCGTTGTGGACATCACGGAAACACGGGACAAGGAGCAGGCATTGCAGGGCAGGAAGGCAGCAGAGGCCGCCAGCCGGGCCAAGAGCGAATTCTTAGCCGCTATGAGCCACGAGATCCGGACCCCTATGAACGCCATTCTGGGAATGGCGGATCTCCTCCGGGAATCGTCATTGGATGCCGAACAGCAAAAGTATGTCCACATTCTCGGCAGTGCAGGCGAAAGTCTGCTGGATCTGATCAATGATATTCTGGATCTGTCCAAGGTAGAGGCCGGACACGTTGAATTGGAAGAAGCCGGTTTTGATCTCCTGGAGGTCGTTGAGAAGATCGGCGAACTGATGGCCCTGAAGGCCCACGAGAAAAACCTGGAACTGCTCTGTCATGTATTGCCCGATACCCCTGCCCATCTGATGGGAGACCCTGTCAGGGTGCGGCAGGTATTGGTCAATCTGATCGGTAATGCGGTAAAATTCACCCATGAGGGCGAGATTGTATTGGAAGTGAAGGCGCGTGCGTGTCATGACGATGCGGTGGAACTTGAATTCTCGGTGCGGGATACCGGGATCGGCATCCCGAAGGATAAGCAGGCGGCGATTTTTGAGATCTTCACCCAGGCCGACGCCTCCACCACCCGGGAATATGGGGGCACGGGTCTTGGCCTGGCCATCTCCCGGCGCCTTGCGAACATGATGGCTGGGGATATCCGGGTCGAGAGCAGACCGGGCAGGGGAAGCACCTTCTATTTTACCGCCCGGTTCCGGATCGATCGACACCCCGCGCCAAAAGGGATGCCGGTGCTCCAGGATGTAAAGGGGCTCCGTGCCCTGGTGGTCGATGACAATGCCGCCAACCGCCTCATTCTGAATGAGACCCTTTCTTTGTGGGGATTGGTGGTCTCAGAGGCCAGGAACGGCCTGGAATGCCTGGAAGCCATTGCCGGGGCTGAGAATGCGGCTCAACCCTTCACGCTGATCCTGCTCGACAGCAAGATGCCTGGGATGGATGGGTTTGAAACGGCCCTGGAGATAAAGGACCGCTTTGATCATATGAAGCAGACCCTGTTGATGCTCACTTCGGAAGAGAGCAGCAGAGATATCTCGAGGGCCAAGGAGATCGGCATCTCGGTCTATCTGGTCAAACCGGTCAAGCGTCAAGAGCTGAAAGAGGCCATTCAAACGGCGCTCGGAAAGACAGGCCCTCCTTTGCAACACGGGGTGGAAGACCAAAAAGAAGAAGCGGCCTCTGACATCCGTCCGCTCCATATCCTTCTGGTGGAGGATGCAAAAGAAAACCGGATTGTGGTCAAGGCCTTTCTGAAGAAGACCCCCCACACGATGGAGGTCGCAGAAAACGGCAGGATCGGCGTGGATAAATTCGCGGCCGGGAAATATGACCTTGTATTGATGGACATGCGGATGCCGGTGATGGATGGATATACGGCGACCCGGGAGATCAGGAAATGGGAAAAGGAAAACGATCAGGATGCCGTCCCTATCATTGCCCTGACCGCCCATGCCCTCGTGGAGGACAGACAGAAATGCCTGGATGCCGGCTGCACCGATTATCTTTCCAAGCCTATAAAAAAAGGGGGCCTTTTGAAGAAGATCTCGGAATACAGTGTTTCACGAGTCGCTGCCGCTTGACCCTCCGCATCCAGGCAGAAAAAAGGCCAGGGCAATACACAAGAGAAAAAATTGTTTTGTTTTGAGCACACTCTACTTAACCGGCTCATGTCTAAGGCGCAATCGTTTGGCAAGGCCATGGCATACTTTTTTGGGGTAAAATAAACTTAGGGCTCGCGCAAAAACAACTTCATCCCGCCGAAGCGGGACATCCCATCATCAGGCCATCTTTGGCCCCACCTCAACTGCAAAATCCTCGAAACCCCGCTGCAGCGGGGCTATTCGTGCCTGCCCCGTGAAATGCGGAGCCTATTTCTCTGGGGTGGTTTTGCTCAATCGCAGCAGCCAAATCTGACCTAAATCTGTGCGCCAATTCTGGGAACATAATTTTGCGCGACCCCTTAGGCCCTTATTTCGAGGTTTTCTGTCACGAAAAACAAGAAAATCGGTGATAGTCGAGTGGCGGTGCACG
>CAZACO010000082.1:0-10255 GCA_964483185.1 uncultured Desulfobacteraceae bacterium | reverse complement strand
CGGTACGTTCGCAACGTACAGGTCAGGGGTTCGAATCCCCTCATCTCCACCATTTCTTTCTTATAAAAATCAAAAGGTTCAACGACATATGACGAGAGAAGCAACCATAGAGAGGAAGACAAAGGAAACGGATATTTTCCTTCGCCTCAATCTCGACGGCAGCAGCCCTTCTAAAGTAGATACCGGAATCCCTTTTATGGACCACATGTTAGACCTTATGGCAACTCACGGGTTTATGGAAATGGAGCTGAAAGCCAGAGGAGACAGAGAAATTGACGATCACCACACGATGGAGGACTTGGGTATCTGTTTAGGTCTGGCCCTGAAAAGGTCTTTGGGTGACAAGCGGGGGATCAGGCGCTATGGCGAAGCAACGGTCCCGATGGATGACGCCCTGGCCAGAGTCGTCATCGATATTTCAAACCGCCCTATCCTCGCCTACCGGGTAACACTCAAGAAGAGCACTACCGGAACATTTGATATTTGTCTGATCAAGGAATTCTTTCGTGCCCTGGCAACCAATGCAGGGATCACCTTACATATTGATCTCCTCTCAGGGGAAGAGCCTCACCATGTTTCAGAGGCCATCTTCAAGGCCTTTGGCAGGGCGCTGGATCAGGCCACCGGGATTGAAGCCCGCTTGAACGGGAATCTGCCTTCTACAAAAGGAGTTCTATAGCGAAAGGGGGTTTCATGTCCAAGAATGTTCGTGAAACAGCCAAACGATATGGTCTACCGCTTCTGACCCTTTTCTATCTGTTGACCATCGGCGGCTGTCACAGCGACAAGGCCCCTGTTCCCTCTCAACCCCCTTCCCAGCCAACCATCAAGACCGTCATTGTGGTCGGATTCCGGGCCGCTATCTCAAACGGAGAAGCGCCTGATCTGGTTCGGAATCCGATAACAGGCACGGCTTTTATGTCTCAACCTGTTCCCGGCGATGTGGTGAAGTGGTTGACCGATCGGCTCTTCGAGATGTTAGTCGCCGATAAGAGATGGTATCTTATCCCGCCTGGTCAGGCAAAAGGGGTCGTTGAAAGCATCGTGGGGTCAGACACAAAGGTAGGCATGAGTCCCTTGAAAATGATCCAGGAGGTGGGAAATACCTTTGGGGCGGATGCTGTCCTGATAGGCCAGATATACCGGTGGAGGGAGCGGGTCGGGACCGATTTCGGGGTCGAAAGCCCGGCTTCCGTGGCCTTTGACCTTTCGCTTGTGAGGCCAACAGATGGCGCAATCCTCTGGCGGGGCAACTATGATAAGACCCAGAAATCTTTATTCGAAAATCTCTTTGACTTGAACACCTACATCAAGAGCGACGGTCTGTGGTTGACAGCCAAAAAATTGGCCACCTTCGGATTAGAGAAGCTGTTAGCGGAAATGCCCGGAGCTCCGGCCGGCAAACAGGGAAAGGATTAGACCGGTGCTGGTTATCCCGGCCATTGACATCAAAGAAGGCCGCTGTGTGAGGCTCAAACAGGGGCGAATGTCCGATGAAACCGTTTTCTCAGATATCCCCGAGGAGATGGCGGTCAAGTGGCACGAGTATGGTGCCCAAAGGCTTCATCTTGTGGATCTCGATGGGGCTGTGCAGGGGAAACCGGTTAATAAAGACGTCATCAGGCGGATTGTAAACGCTGTGCCGATCCCGGTAGAGTTAGGGGGCGGGGTGAGAGAAATGCCTGTCTTAGAGGCCTACTTCGAACTCGGACTCCAATTCCTGATTTTGGGAACCGTGGCCCATAAAGACCCGGAATTTGTCTACAATGCGTGCCGCGCCTTTCCCGGACAGATTATTTTAGGGATCGATGCCAAAAACGATTCCGTCGCGGTGGAGGGGTGGACAGAGGATATCAGGCAGACCCCGAGGGAGCTTGCAAAACAGTTTGAACATGCCGGAATAGCGGCAATCATCTACACTGATATTAACCGTGACGGCATGAGGACAGGATGTAATCTGGAGGCCACAAGAGACTTGGCAAGATCCACCGACATCCCGGTTATCGCCTCGGGGGGGATCTCCGGGCTCGCTGATGTCTTCGAGATATTGCCCCTGGCAGCAGACGGCGTCACAGGAATGATTACGGGCAGGGCCCTATATGACGGAAGCCTGGACTTGAGAGAGGCCATAAAGGTATGTGAAGGGAAATAAAAATTCCGATTGACATATGAACGATTTTCCTTATAATTATACGTTTGAAATTTTTTCTGAACTCTGAGAGAAAAAATGTCTCTAAATCAAAAAATAGCCGAAGATCTCAAAGAGGCCATGAGAGCAAAGGACAGTGTTCGACTCTCCTGTTTAAGGATGCTCAAGACCGCTTTGAAAAACCTGCAGGTGGAAAAAGGCCGTGAATTATCGGACGAGGAGGTTCAGTCGGTTATTTCATCTCTGATCAGAAAAGGGAAAGAGGCTGCGAAGGAATTCAGGAATGGAAACCGCGAGGATCTGGTTGTTAAGGAAGAAAAAGAGATCGAGATCTTCTATGAATACCTGCCACAGCAGTTGACCCCAGAGCAGATCGAGACGACGTTACGAGGCATCATTTCTGAGTTGTCTGCTGAGAGTCCGAAGGATATGGGAAACGTCATGAAGGCGGCAATGGCTAAGTTGGCAGGTCGGGCACAGGGGAAGGAAGTGAATGAGATCGCCAGAAGACTTCTGACCGCGTCGTCTGCCGGACAATAACCACAGATAGCTTCGAGCGTTTGCGACTAGAGACCTTTTTTTCAGTCCAGAAATCCATAAATCCAACGTGCCCAAAAAAGCGAACCTGTTAATAGAGCCTGCATGATCGAACATACATACCAGGTTCTCGGATACTATCGCCTGTTGAACATCGTGTCCAGCTATGCTTCCTGTTCGCTGGGGCAGTCAGATTGCCTATCCCTCAAACCATCAAACGATTCAAAACATATCAATCATGAGCTGAGGCTGGTTTCAGAGATGAGGCTCCTTCTAAAGACGAAGGGGTTCCTCACCTTTATGGATCTGATGGATCTAACGCCTATTCTTCGGAAATCGAAGGCCAAAGGGACATATTTGGAGACTGACGAACTCTTATCTGTCTTAAGGCTCGCTGAATCAGGTCAGGCGTCGAAAAGGTTCCTCCGGTCTGAGAGACCGTTGTGCCCGGGATTGGCCGCCATCATTGATGATATGCCGAACCTTGAGGCCTTGATCAGACAATTGAAGGGGGCGATTGCCTCAAACGGCGAACTCAAAGACGGGGCGACCTCCCTGTTGGCCAGCATCCGGCAAAGAAAACGGAGGCAAAGGTCACGTCTGGAAAAAAAGTTGGATACCATCCGGAGGTCCAAGGGCCTGGATCGTGACAGACATGATCACTTGGTCACGCTCAGGGACGGCCGCTATGTGATCTCTGTCAGAAGCGACCAGAAATCTTTAATTGACGGTATTATCCACGACTACTCCAGGACCAAAGCCACCTGTTTCGTGGAACCGATAGAGGTGATTCAGGATAACAACCGGTCGGCTGAATTGGCCTTGGAAGAAAGGGCAGAGGAACATCGCATACTGGTCACCCTGACAGGATCGGTGAGGGACCTGACACCCGACATCGCCCATATCCAGCGTTTGATCGCCCGAATCGACGGACTCTATGCAAGGGCAAGGTACGGCGAGGGCTTTTCGTGTGTGGCGCCCGAAATAGACGAAGGATATGATGTCCGGCTCAACGGCGCCAAGAATCCGATCCTCCTGGCATTATCCACAAAACAGGGCAAAGGGAGAGAAGACACCCCTGTCTCCGTTGATATTTTACTGGAAAAAGACCGGAACCTGTTGATCGTCTCAGGGCCTAACCGGGGGGGTAAAACCGTGACCCTCAAGACGTTGGGCCTGATGACTCTCATGGCGCAGGCAGGCATCCATATCCCCGCAGCCGAAGGGAGCTGCATCCCCGTTTTTGACCATTGTATGGCCGACATCGGGGATGATCAGGACATCCAGACCGGGCTGAGTACATTTTCGGCCCATGCGGCACACCTGAAACAGATCGTAGAGCGCGCCAACCCAAAGAGCCTCGTTATCATCGACGAACCAGGCATGGGAACGGATCCGAACGAGGGCGTGGCCCTTACCATGGCGGTCCTAGACGAGCTTAGCCGCAGGGGGGCATTTGTGGCATTAGCCACGCATCTGAACCGGTTAAAAGCCTATGGGCTCTTGAACAAACACGCGCTGAATGCTTCTGTCGAATTTGACCCGCAAGAGAGCCGCCCGACCTTCAGGCTCCGATACGGGTCGCCGGGCATCAGTCATGCTCTGGAAACCGCCCATGATCTGGGAATGCCGCTAACCATCCTCGATAAGGCCAGAGAATATCTGGACCAGGATGATGTGGAAGTGAACCGGCTCATAGAAAAGATGCACCGTCTGGTCGCAGAGCTTGAGGCTGAAAGGATGGAAGCCGAGAGCGCAAAACAAGGGTATCATTCTGCTACCGAAAAGATGAAGGAACGGCTGACCCGATTAGAGGCCGAGAAACGTGCCCTGATGGAGACCCAGCGGGCGGAGGCCGAGGCGGCAATAAATGGGGCCAGAGAGGAACTGAAAGAGGCCATTAATCTTTTAAAAGTAAAGAAAAAGAGTGTTCAGGCCGATGTGACGAGAAAGTATGCAGCGGTCAGCCGGAAATTGTCTGAGGATTTTGAACCAAGAGGAGATACGGCGACGCTCGCGCCAGCAGGAGATTTAAGGGAAGGCCAGGCCGTCTTCCACAGAAAACTCAAGAGAGAAGGGGTGATTCAATCTCTGGATTCATCGGGCGGACGGGCCTCTGTCATGTTGGGAACGGTGAAGATATCCGCAGACTCACGGGACCTGCAGATACTGAATAAAGCGGAAGGAATTGATTCCGATAACAAGGTACGATCCGTCACCTGGAAATTCAAGGAACCCACTCCATCGAAATCAAGAAAAGGAGAATTGAGACCCGGTGAATTGAATGTGATCGGATACAGGGTTGACGATGCCATTCCCCTTATCGACAGGGCCATGGACCGTGCATGGGTGGAAGGCAAATTGAGCGTAAAGATCATTCACGGATTTGGAACAGGGAGGTTGAGGGGAGCGATCCGGGATCATCTGAGAGGCATGCCTTTTGTCAAGACCGTCAACAGTGCCGAGCCGAGATTCGGAGGGGATGGTGTAACGGTTGTAGAGATGGGTTGAGCTGTAGGGGACTTGACAATGTCAGACACCATCTCTAACTTTAGCTCACTTTAGACACTCTAGATCACTTTAGTCACTTAAAATGCCAAGCAACCCGTCTACCAAAGAGGAAATAAAACGGGCGGCCGACATCGTGCAGGTCATCGGCCAGTTTGTTCAGCTCAAAAAGGCAGGGAAGAACTTTATGGGGCTCTGCCCATTTCACGCTGAAAAGGATCCGTCCTTCACGGTCAGCCCGGACAGGCAGATGTTCCACTGCTTCGGATGCAAAAAAGGAGGGGATGTCTTCGCCTTCTGGATGGAATACCACGGCCTTACCTTCCCAGAGGCCATGAAGGATTTGGCGGAAATGTATAACATACCGATTACTGAAACATTCTCCGCCTCTGAAGAAAAAAAGAAGACTCAGCTGAGAGAAACCCTGTTTAAAATAAATGAGACCGCTGCACGATATTTTGAAGGGGCCTTGCATCGAACGGCAAAGAACAACCCGGCCATCGACTATTTCAAAAAGAGGGCCATTTCCAAGGAGATTATCTCGCAATTCCGATTAGGTTATGCCCCCGATAGATGGGACGGGCTTACACATCACTTTGAGCGGCATCAGATTGACCTGAAGAAGGTGGTCCAGGCAGGCCTCGTCATTCCCAAAAAAGGCGGGGGATATTATGATCGCTTCAGGGGTCGGGTGATGTTCCCCATCTTCAACCTGAGAGAGCAGGTGATCGGATTTGGCGGGAGGGTCCTGGATGATGCCCTGCCAAAATATCTGAATACGCCCGAAACCCCTGTCTTTCATAAGGGAGAATACCCTTATGGACTGCATGTCTCCTTCAAGGCCATCCGGCAAAAGGGCGTGGCCGTCATTGTTGAGGGATACATGGACCTGCTGGCCCTGAGAAGACACGGCCTGGATGAAGTGGTCGCCACTCTTGGGACGGCCCTGACCGGCGAACATGTCCGAAAGATCAAGGGATATGCTAAAGAGGCGGTGGTCGTGTTTGACTCTGACGAAGCAGGAAGAGTTGCTGCTTTAAGAAGCCTCCCCCTCTTCTTGAACGAAGGTCTTCCTGCCAGGGCAGTCGTCTTACCGGATGGCCATGACCCGGACAGCTTTGTAAACGCAAACGGTTTGCCTGCGTTCCAGATACTCTTAGATGGCGCCTCATCCATGTTTGACTTTTTTCTTGACCAAAAGTTGACACAAAAAGATTCTGACCTGGAGGGAAAGGTCCGTGTCCTGAAGGAGATTTTACCGGTCCTGTCGCAACTGAGAAACAGAGCCCAGCGTTCCTTGTATGCCGGACGTCTATCAGAGCGGATTGGGATCAAAGAAGATGTGGTCTTGGCCGAGTTGAAGGCCTTCAAAAAGGATCTTTCAGAAGGCGCCCTTCAAAAAGGCCTGAAGGGACGATTGACCGCCTCAAAGGTGGAGAAAAAAATAGGAGATTTCCAATTACTCAACCTGCTTGTGCATCATCCCAAGGCTGTAAACGGATTAATGGATGTTGACTGCGGGGCACTCCTGTCAGACACTGCGGCCTCGAAGATCGTTGAGGTCATTTTTGACAAATATCGGCGGGAAGGTCGCTTTTCGCCTGAAGAGTTGGAAGAAAATCTCGACAACGAGAAGGTTCGCGTACGGCTTAGGGAAGTCATGGTCGCAGATTCTATCTATTCGGACCAGGAGGTAAAACAGGCGGTCCAGGAAATTGGAGAAAAAGTGCGCCAAAAAAAATTTACAGCTTCGGTCAAGGCGGCTAGGGGAGATCCCGAGGCATTGAACCGGCTGTTATTAAAATTGAAGGCACAAGGACCGCCAGCCGTAACGTGAAACGCGATGAATGAGACGTGAACTTTAGTCACTTTAGCTCATTTTAGGCATTTGTAATTTTAGGCACTTTAGCTCACTTTAGACACTTTAGGCACTTTAGGCACTTTTCCGGTCTATCCGGATTTGGAGGTATATGATGGATAAAAACGCAGATATGGTCAGTTTAAAGCGATTGATCGATAACGGAAAAAATAAGGGTTACATTACCTTTGAAGAGCTAAATGATGACCTGTCTGAAGACTTTGTATCCTCTGAGGAGCATATCGATGAACTCATGATGATGTTTGAAGAGTTGGACATCATGGTTATTGATGAGGCCGCCAAAAAGAAGATCGAGAAAGCCAAGGACGCCAAAAAGAGGGAGGAAAAAGAGGAAGAGAAAGACAGTGCATCCGTTGACCTTGCAGACGCATCGTCTCGTGTATCTGATCCTGTCAAGATGTATTTAAAGGAAATGGGTCGAATCTCTCTCCTCACGAGGGAGGGTGAAGTCGAGATCGCCAAACGAATTGAGGCGGGCGAAAATAAGGCCCTGGAGACACTCCTCCTCTGCGGCGTGGGCGTGGAGCATATCATTGAACTTGGAGAGAAGCTCAAGGATGAAGAAGTGAAATTGAAAGATGTTATTAATGACCTGGAAGAAGACGACAGCTATATGCTGATGGGTGAGAAGAGAGAATCTGTCATCGGCCTGATTGATCAAATCAAAGAGTTGAATGAAGCCATGTGCATGAAAAGGCGTCAAAAGGCCAAGGCCCACTGCACTGAAAAGACCCGAAAGCAGCTTATCTCACAGATCAAGGCGGATCAGAAAAACATCATGAAGTTAGTGAGCTCATTCAGTCTGGAGGAAAAGCAGATTGAAAATATGATTGAAAAATTCAGTGCGCTGTCGGCTGAGGTTGGGGAATCGGAAAGAGAGTTAGAAGAATGTATGTTGCAGGCAGGCGGCAAGCCGATCTCTTATCTGAAACGATGTGTAGCGAAGATTCCGAAATCAGCCAAAAATAACCAGGTCATCGCGCCGATCGGCCTTCCAAAGAGCGAGCTTATTGCCTTGAAGGCCAAGGCAGAAAGGGCACAGAGAACGATCAAGCAGGCCAAGGAACGAACGGATATGACCCCCCGTCAGATAAAGCTAAAACTGAAGAAGGTCGAAAAAAGTCTAGAGATGGCAAACAGCGCAAAATCAGAACTCATTCAAGCCAACCTGAGACTTGTTGTCAGCATCGCCAAAAAATATACCAACAGAGGCCTCATGTTTTTGGATCTTATCCAGGAAGGGAATATCGGATTGATGAAGGCGGTGGACAAATTCGAATACCAGCGAGGGTATAAATTCAGCACCTACGCAACCTGGTGGATCAGACAGGCCATAACCAGGGCAATAGCGGATCAGGCCAGGACGATCCGCATCCCCGTCCATATGATAGAAACAATCAACAAGCTCATGCGAACATCAAGGTATCTGGTGCAGGAACATGGCCGCGAGCCGACCTCCGAGGAAATCGCCGAAAGGATGGAATTCCCGCTCGAAAAGGTCCGAAAGGTCCTCAAGATCGCCAAAGAACCGATCTCCCTCGAAACCCCTATCGGCGAAGAGGAAGACAGCCACTTAGGGGATTTTATTGAAGACAAAAATGTTCTCTCCCCTGGAGACGCAGTTGTCAACTTCGGCTTAGCCGAACAGACAAGAAGAGTGCTTACGACGCTAACGCCCAGAGAAGAGAAGGTTCTCAGAATGAGATTTGGCATCGGGGAAAAGGCGGATCACACATTAGAAGAGGTCGGCCGCGATTTTAGCGTTACCAGAGAACGTATCAGACAGATAGAGGCCAAGGCCCTTAGAAAGCTGAGACATCCGAGCAGAAGCAGAAAATTGAAGAGCTTCATGGATAATTAGTTCCCATCCATAAATGGCCCTTTTCCACAATCTCGGCGTCAAACTGCGGGTTTCCTTGTGCGACGTACTACAGTACGTCTCCGCGCAACCCCTTGTTTTTCTTGACCTTGCGAAAAATTGCTCATTTATGACTTGGAAACCCATCGTTCCCACAGTGGCATTAATGGATGGGCACCAATTAGGACCCACAGGGCAACGGTGTACGTTTTCTCTTGACAAATTTCTGCGGGATGCGCATTTTATGTAGTTTAATGATCACGGAATCATTTTCGGGCCCATAGCTCAGCTGGCAGAGCCACCGGCTCATAACCGGTAGGTCCCTGGTTCGAAACCAGGTGGGCCCACCAACGCTCAACCCATCGAATACAATTGCAATTGTTGATGTTATTCAAAATATGTCCCCCAAACGGGAATGACCTTACGATAAAGGGCGTGTCCATAACAGGATGCGCCCTTTGAATTTTTTGACTCATGATACTTAGGCTCAGAGATTTCTTAACTACATTAGAAACCATTGCGCCCATCCGATGGGCCGAACCTTGGGACAATCCCGGGCTCCAGGTAGGTTCTCTGTCTCAAGAAATCAGAAAGATCTTTTCATCCCTGGACCCGACCCTTAGCGCCCTCATATCCGCCTCAGAGGCCCATGCCCAACTCCTGTTCACCCATCACCCGTTGATCTTCAAGCCCCTGTCACGGCTTGATATCAATGCCTTTCCCGGTGATGTTATTGCTGAAGCTGCAAAGCGGGGGATTTCCATTGTGGCTGCCCATACGAACCTGGATGTGGCCCGGGGAGGCATCAACGATATTTTGGCAGATCTTATGGGGCTTAATAATGTGGAGGTTTTGCAGCCTGCTGACGAGGCGGATGGCGTGGGGTTAGGTAGGATTGGGAACCTGCCGGAGCCGGCTGCGTTGTCCACTGTGGCCAAGGATGTCAAAAAACTTTTGGGGGCTCAAAGCATCCGGGCTGTCGGACGACGAGACGTCCTGATTCGTCGTCTTGCTGTGGTGGGGGGATCGGGCGGAAGTCTCACGTCCCTTGCCCATGAAAAAGGTGCCGACATCCTTCTGACCGGGGATATCGGCCATCATGTCGCATTGGAGGCCGAATCATTGGGAATCGCCCTTCTCGACGGGGGCCATTTTCATTCGGAAAAGACCGCATTTAGGGTTTTTGCCAAGAACCTGAACAAAATGCTGACGTCAAAGGGCTGGGAAGTTGCCGTGGAGACAGATGAAGATGAAAGAGATCCCTTTTGGATTGACGATGTATGATTATAGGAGCTGAAAAGGGAGAAAGAAGCAGATATCCAGG
>CAZACO010000081.1:2293-10256 GCA_964483185.1 uncultured Desulfobacteraceae bacterium | reverse complement strand
TTTTCAGGTTTGAGCAGCCCGGAAATGGCCTTGAGGGTCGTGGACTTTCCGGCCCCGTTGCTCCCTAAGAGGGAAACGACCTGGCCTTCCCTGATGGTAAGGGAAACGCCCTTGAGGACCTGTATGACATCAGAGTAGACAACGCTGATGTTATTGATCAGAAGTCTGACATTATCTTGCATGGTTCAAACAGCCCCTTAGTAAGAAAATGGCCACAACCTGAAACTTGACCGCACAATGCGCCATACCTCCGCAAGGCCCTTTGGTTCAAAGATGATAAACAGGACAATGGCCAGACCGTATACGAATTCACGGAGCGGGGCAATGGTGATGGCGACCCCGGTGGAGGTGCCGACATTCATGAGGTATTCCGTTATGTGGCTCAGGACCTCATTCAGGGTAACAATAAACACCGTGCCGAAGACAGAGCCGGGAATACTTCCCAGGCCCCCTATGATGATCATGGCGATAAACTCAATGGACAACCACAGATTGAAGGGCTCCGGGGTAATACTCATGGTGTAATACGCATAGAGGGCACCAGCAAATCCTGCGTAAAAGGAGCTTATCGCAAACGATAGCAACTTGTATGGAAAAATAGGAATTCCCATACCCTCAGCCGCCTTGTCATTATCCCGGATGGCAATAAAAGCACGCCCGTATCGTGTGCGAACCAGGTTGACGGCGATCCATGTCATCAGAACAAAGGAGGCAAATATCACATAAAAAAACGCGCGGTCGCTCCCTAAATCGAGCCCGAAAAGCGAGGCACTGGGGACAACGATCCCTTGCGCACCGCCTGTCAGGCTGTCCCACTGGACCAGGACATATTCGATGATGAACTGTCCTGCCAATGTTGCGATACAGAGGTACAGGTGTTTGAGGCGGGCCGAGGGGAGACCAAAGACCATGCCTACGGCCGCAGATACGATCCCTGCAATGGGCACTGCCAGAAAAAAAGGCACCCCCCCCTTTGTGGCCAGGATGGCACCGGCATAGGCCCCAACACCGAAGAAGGCCCCGTGACCGAGTGAGATCTGACCGGTAAATCCGATGAGCAGATTCAGGCCGACCGCGGCGATCGCATAAATCCCGATGCTGTTGAGGATATACAACATATAGGCATTGCTGATGAACGGCACAACACCGAAAAGGAGCACGATGCCGATACCCATCCAGAGTCGGCCGAAATCTGTGCTGAAGATGGTCAACTCTTCCTGGTAACTTATTTTGAAGCTGCCACAGGGGTGAAACTGGAGTTTACGCATGTCTATGTCTTTTCCTCATCCCGAAATTCCAAATTCAAACGCTTCCATCTGCACTCTGAAATCTGCGACCTATTACACCCGTTCGATTTCCACCAGGCCGAAGAGACCGTAGGGTTTTACCATGAGAATGAAAATCAGTACAATATAGGGTATGATTTCCCGCAAGGAGGTGGAGATGTACCCGCCGGTAAAGGTCTCTAACAGTCCGATAATAACACCACCTAAAATCGCGCCCCCGATACTGTCCAGGCCGCCTAAGATCACCACGGGGAAGACCTTGAGCCCTATGGCGCTCAACTCGTGGACATTGATCCCGTTGATGATCCCCAAGACAATGCCGCTCATGGCGCAGACCAGGGCGGCAATGGCCCATGAGAGGGCAAAGACCCTTCTCACGTGAACGCCGAGGGAGAGGGCCGCGGACTGGTTGTCAGCAACGGATCTCATATAAATCCCCTGGGACGAATATTTGAAGAAGAGCCCGAACAGGATCAGAAACAGAATCACGATAATGATCGCCGCAACATACACCGCCGGTATCTGAATGGTCCCCAACTTGAGGGAAAGCGCGTCGGGCAGGAATTCGGGGTAATCGTGGATGTCTCCACCAAAGATGAAGAGCAACAATCCCCTGAACATCAGCGCCAGCCCTAAAGTCAGCATGATGACCTGGATAAGGGCCTCCCCGATCAGAGGGCGTAGGAAAAATTTCTCCAAGATAAAACCGAGGGTGAAGCTGCCCGCCAACGTCAGCGCAAATGCCAGAATAATAGGAAGATCCGCCCAGGCAGAGAGGGCAAGAAAGAGAAATGCCCCGATGGCCATCAGTTCCCCGTGGGCAAAATTAAGGACACTGCTCGATTTGAAAATCATGACAAATCCGAGCGCGGAAAGGGCGTAAAGAAACCCCAAAGAGATCCCATTGACCAGAAGCTGAAGAAAAAATTCCATGCCAGGAAATGCCCCCTTACACCGTCAATATCCTTACGGTTGTTTCTATGGTCCCTATTGTTCCATCTCTGTATCGCACTTCACCCTTTATCGGCAATTCGGTCTTGTCGGAATACATGGCATCGATGAGGGCCTTATATTGCTCAAAAACAAACATCCGCCTTACCTTACCCGTTCGCGTCAATTCCTCGTCATCCGCGTCCAACAGCTTATACAGCAGAATGATCCGGAGTAGTTTCATCGGGTCCGGCAACTGTTTGTTGACTTCTGCCACTTCTCCCCGGATCAATTCCTCGACGGACGGCTGCTGGGAAAGATCGGTGTACGTGGTATAGGGGATCTTTCTGTCCTCTGCCCAGTTCCCCACATTGCCCAAATCGATATTGATGAAGGCGGTCAGATATTCCTTTCCTTCTCCCCAGATAACGGCTTCTTTGATATACGGGCTGAACTTGAGTCTGGTTTCAATAAAGTCAGGCGAAAAGGCCTCGCCCTCGTGAGTCCGCATGATATCCTGTTTTCGACCGATGATGAGAAGATGTCCGTCATCATCGTAATAGGCTGCATCCCCTGTATGGAACCAGCCGTCTTTCAAGACCTCAGCAGTGGCTTCAGGGTCTTGATAGTATCCGACAAAATTCGATTTGCTCAGGACCAGGACCTCCTGGTCTTCCGTGATTTTGACCTCTGTCCCGGGGAGGGGTTTGCCCACCGTCTCGGGTTTGACCTCGTCATCAGGCTGCACCTGAAAAATCCCGCACGTTTCTGTCAGTCCGTAACATTGTTTCAGGTTCAAGCCATTGGCCCTGAAGAACCGGATCACATCCGGACTGATCGGATGCCCTCCTGTGTAGGCCGCGCGAAAGTTGAAACACCCGACACGGTCCATAAGCGACCGTGACACCGTACGGGTCCCCAGCCACCTCAACAGCTTCAGGCGGGAGGGGATCTCTTTTTTTTCTGATTCAAGATCTACCATCTTCCTCCCGATATTCTGGGAGAAATGATAGAGACGACGTTTGATAAATCCTGCATCATTGATCTTGACCCTGATTTTTGATGCAAGCTCTTCCCAGAACCTGGAAGAGGTCACGATAACGGTCGGTCCGATTTCTCTGAAGTCCTCGACAGCCGTTTCAAAGGTCTCTGGAAAGTTCATGACCATTCCCCCACAGAGCGTGATGCCCACGCCCCACATCTGGTCCACGATCCAGGCCGTCGGGGTGATGGAAATCCAGTTATCCTCGATGCCGATGGGGGCCGTTTGGAGCCACTTGGAGGCCATATCGGTAAAATTGCCGTGGCTTAACATGACCATCTTCGGGACCCCGGTGGTGCCGGATGTCATCAGCATCAAGGCCACATCCTCCGGCTTTCCGTCCCACAGTTCTTTATTATACAGCTCAGGTTGTTCCCTGTCCAATTCCTCGCCCAAGTCAAGGAGTTGACTGAAGCTGATCAGCCAGGGGTTATCTTCATAGGTCCTCATGCCTGTCGGATCGGTATAAATGACACGTTTTGTGTGTGGGATGTCCCCCTTGCTTGCAAGGAGTTTGTCCACCTGCTCCTGGTCCTGGGCAAAGACGTATGCGGCTTCGACCCGGTTGAGGCCTACGACCAGCTCTTTGGCCACGGCTGACGTGAACAGGGGGAGCACAACCCCCCCCACAGACTGAGCCCCCAACTCTGCGAAAAGCCATTCCGGATCATTATCGAGGATCACGCCTACATTTTCCCCGCGCTTGAGGCCGAGCGAGATGAGACCCATCCCAACGAGCTTCGTGTACCGAAAATAGTCTCTCCAGTTATAGGTCTGCCATATGCCGTAGGCCTTTTCCCTCAAGGCGATCCTGTCAGAGCCCAACCGCTCCGCCTGTCTCAGCAAGGTTTGAGGCAGCGTAAATTGCCCTAAGGACGATAACGTCTCCTGATCAATGCGCTCTACTTTATCGGTACCCTTCACAGACATTTATCTTCCTGATCAATGCGTATGCACGAGAAAAGCATGAAATGTTTATGGGGCTGTTTATTCAATCTTTGAGGTGTCCCCGAGATAGGCCTTAATGACCTGAGGGTGGTTCTGAACGAAATCCGGAGATCCCTCCGCTATCTTGACCCCGAAATCAAACACCGCCACCCTCTTCGAGATGCTCATTACGATCGACATATCATGTTCAACCAACAGCATGGTCTGGTTCCACGCCTCATTCAATTCAACCAGAAACCGGACCATATCCTCCTTTTCCTCCAATGTCATCCCTGCAAAGGGCTCATCAAGGACCAGAAGCTTGGGTTGCAAAGCCAATGCGCGGCCTAATTCAACGCGCTTTCTCATGCCGTAAGGGAGCGAGCCCACGAGCTGTTTCCGGATCGACTGCATCTCTAAAAAATCGATGAGTTCCTCCAGGATCTGGCGGTGGCGAACCTCTTCGTTTTGCACGCTCTTCAGGAAGAGAGAGGCTTTCCCAACGTTATATTTGCAGTGAACATGCCGGGCCAACAGCATATTGGACAGGACCGTCATGCCGGGGAACAGCTCGATGTTCTGATAGGTTCGACCGATGCCGATTTTGGTAAGACGATGGGTTGAGAGGTGAGTGACATCTTCTCCGTTGAAAGATATTTGCCCTTCTTGCGGTTTGTAGTAGCCGGTAATACAGTTCAACAGGCTTGTCTTGCCTGCACCGTTGGGGCCGATGATAGAAATCAGCTCCCCGTTATGCGCATGCAGATCGATCTTGCGAAGCGCCGTAATACCGCCGAACTTCAGGGTAAGGTTCTTCACCTCTAACTCGGCCCGCCTTTCTTCGGGCCGGGCCGAGGTGAAGATACTCGGTTCACCGCGAAAGGCTTTCATTTTAAGATCGTTACCTTCTCTTTTTTCGGATTCCAGAATTTTGTGAGAGGCTTAAATGTCTGATCCTCGTTGATCTTTACAATTCTCGCAGTGAAAGAGGCGCTGTGGTCGGTGTCTGTGTAAGTGATGTTGGGAACGAGTCCCCCGAAGTCCTCGTTCTGAAAGGTCTCAAGGGCCACATTTATGGCCTGGCTGTCTATTTTACCCAATTTATCATGTGCTCTCTGGAAAGCCCGTGCCATAATGGCACCGATAGAGACACCTTCCCAGTAAGAGCAGTCAAATTTGTCCACGGTCTTATACCGCGTTATTAAGTCTTCCAGTAATTTAATGCCCGGAGTTCCGTCGCCCGGCAGGCACCCCGGAAACTCCATATGCATACGATCACGAATGAGACCCTTGCCACGCTTGAAAAAATCAGGATCAGTAGATGTCCAGGTTCCGAAGAAGGGTACATCATAACTAATGCGGTCGGCGGATTGAAGGGCCATGATAATGGCAGAGGGAAGGCACTGCATGAAGATATATTCGGCCCCCTTGTCTTTCAGCCTCAAGAGCTCTGTGTTGAGATCCAGGGTCTTGGGGGGAAATTGCTCGATCGCAACAATCTCTATGTTGTTTTTTGAGGCATATTCCTGGCTCGCTCCATGAATCGATTTTCCGTAGGCGTTGTTATACGTCAAAAGTCCTACTTTGGGCGGAGCGCTCCCCTTATGAATCGCCTTGATGTATTCAAGAACGGCATAGCAGTCCATCACATAACTTCCAAATGGGAGGTATGCGTAGGCGACGGGGGGTTTGAGGATGCCCTGATAGGTCGAGTAGTTGATGTTGGGAACCTTGTACTTCTGAATGATCGGTTTGGCCATAATCCCGGATCCTGCATCCCATGTGGCAAGAATGTCCATCTTGTCGGAGGTACAGAACTTCTTGACAAATTTAAGGGCTTCGGGGACCTTGTAAGCATGGTCGACCACCGTCAAGTCGATCTTGTTGCCGGCGATACCCCCCTTTACTTCGTTAATATACCGGAAATAGTCCTGTTGTCCCTTGGCGTGGAATTGACCCCACGTGGAAGCCGGACCTGTCAAGTTAATTACTGCCCCTACCTTGATGTCTTTGGCGAAAGCGCCCGTTGGAATACCGATAGCGATCAATCCTACCATAAACAAACAAACAGTTGCCAAAACCAGTAATTTGCGCATGAATCCCCTCCTTATTATTAATATAGAGTTAAATCATTACGTCTTTAAACCCATAAGCCTCACCCTATCACCTACCTTTCTTTTCTGGAATAAATGAAACCTCAGATAAGTACGGATACTGTGTCATTCAGTTGCCAGGTCTTAGGATAGAATTTTCGCACAGGACTGCTCGGGACACCTTCGCCGAATTTTGCTCTTTCCTTAAGGACTTGGCTCCCTGAAACCTGTTGAAGTGCCAATGTAATTCAACTGATAATTTTTTGTCAAGGAGTTATTCATATAGAATTTCATCCTATTTGCAGGTGTGACCCGTGTCGGAACGAGTGAACCCTGCAATAACCTCCTCATCTTAGCCTTGTTCCGGAAGCCCTCGGGAAAAAAAGACGGATTATATGACGAAATGCACAGTGCCATTAACACAAAGACTTTTGAAAAACGCCCCCTTTCGCTCTCCGAGGCGTAGGCTCGCCTCTACGAGCCGGAGGCCCAATCCTCGCGCGCCTTGATCTTGAATCCCGCTGACAGCGGGAAATGTTTTTCAAAGATCTCAGCACCGTTAAAAAGGGTAATGCCATTTACCTGCTTGAAAGCACGAAAAAACAGGCAAATAAACGAACTATTCCATCATCACAGATCAATGGCGCAGAAAACCGTGTAACTTCTCAAGAAAGCAGAGGGGTTAAGGAATTCCCTGAGCCGGAGTTTTTAAGAATATACAAAACTGCCACCAAAAAATATATGATTACACCTGGTTATAGAAATCCAGAGGCGTTTAATGAGTGTCCATCCAGAAATGGCCCTTTTTCACAATCTCAGCTTCAATCGGCGGGATTCGTTGTGCGACGTACTACAGTACGTCTCCGCCAAATCCTTTGATTTCCTTGATCTTGTAAAAAATTGCTCATTTCTGAATTGGACACTCGACAGTCCCCACATTTCATTAATGGATGGGCACTAATTAGTATAAATGCAGATGCCTATAGAGGGGAAACTTATCAGGGGTTTCCAGTATGAATGGCGACCGGTTTTTTCTCGCCGTTCAACAAAAAATATGCAGAAAAAGGCTTGACACCGCTTGCCGCCAATGGTATCTGCTTCCTGAATGAATAATCATTCATTGGTGTTTAATGCTTATGGGCAAAAGAAAAAACAACGAAAAATATTATCGAATTATAACGGCGGCCACAAAAGTTTTTGCCAAAAACGGTTTCTATCAATCCAAGATATCCGAAATCGCTAAAGAGGCTCAGGTCGCGGATGGCACTATCTATATCTACTTTGAAAACAAGGATGATATCCTGATCTCCCTTTTCGAGGAACAGATGAAGGCTGTGCTCGATAACATGGCAGCGCAGATCGCTACTTTGAGCGATCCTTCAGAAATGCTTGAAAAATTCGCATCGACCCATCTAAGCCTTATCGAAAAGAACAAGGACATGGCGGAGATTATTCAGGTCGAGCTGCGGCAGAGTGGCAAGTTCATGAAGGAATATAAGAATGAAAAGTTCAGCCAATACCTTAACATTATTGAGGATATCATCAGGGAAGGCCAGAAAAAGGGCATTTTTAAGAAAAGTGTGATGCCCGGCGTGGCCAAGAGGGCGTTTTTTGGGGCCTTGGATGAGGTGTCCAGGTGTTGGGTATTGTCAAGTCGCAGGCAATATGATATCAAGACCGTCGCC
>CAZACO010000081.1:0-2193 GCA_964483185.1 uncultured Desulfobacteraceae bacterium | reverse complement strand
GTGCCGGACACAGAGAGCCAGATCAAGATCGGATCGGATAGCAGGTCAATTGTGACCGATGACATTAAATGGGTCATGAATCCCTATGATGAATTTGGCGTGGAAGAGGCATTGCGTCTTAAAGAAAAACATGGGGGCGAAGTCACCGTCGTGGGGCTGGGCCCGAAACGGGTAACAGAATCCATACGCACTGCCCTGGCCATGGGGGCGGACAAGGGAATCCTCATCAGCGACGACGCCCTGGATGGGAGTGATTCACTGGCCAATGCAAAGGCGATCGCCGCGGCTGTCAAGGACCTTGATTATGACCTGATCTTCACCGGTCAGCGCGGGGTCGATGACGATATGGGGGTTGTTGGCGCCACCCTCGCCGAGCTGTTGGGTATTCCGCAGCTTTCTCTTATTGTCAAGGTGGACGTAGCAGAGGACGGGAAGTCTGTCAGAGTTGAAAGGCCGATCGAGGGAGAGACCCTTGTTATAGAATCGACGCTTCCAGCTCTTATCACCGCACAGAAGGGTCTGAATGAACCAAGGTATGCTTCTTTGCCCGGGATTATGAAGGCCAAGAAAAAACCGCTTGAAGAAAAAACCCTTGCCGACCTGGGGTTGGATAGCGCGGAATTCGGGGAAAAGGCAAGAAAGCTGAAGGTATTGGAGCTGACACCGCCCCCCGCAAGAAAGGCGGGCAGGATTATCGAAGGGGAGACGCCGCAGGAAAAGGCCGCCGAACTGGCGAAATTGCTCCATGAAGAGGCAAAGGTTCTTTAAGTCCTTTGCCTGTTTGCTGGTGTAAATATGGATTGATCGTAACACATAATGAATCATGGAATAGTTAAGGAGATAAAAATGGCACAGGGAGTTTGGACAATTGCTGAGCAAAGGGAAGGGGAAACCCGGAAAATTACGTATGAACTCGTCAGTGAAGGGAGGCGTCTGGCCGATGCCCTGGGTCAGGATCTGACAGTGGTGCTGCTCGGTTCCAATATCAAGGATAAGGCCGCAGAACTTGGCCACTATGGCGCGGATAAGGTTTTGGTGGCTGATGATCCCAGACTGGAGCCCTATACGACGGATGCCTATGTCTCTGTCATTTCCCAGTTGGCGAAGGCCAATGAACCAGGCGTATTGATCTTAGGCGCATCTGTTCAGGGAAAGGATCTGGCTGCCAGGTTAGCGGCCAGGTTAGACGTTGCCATGGCCCAGGACTGCACGGCCTTTGCCATCGAGGACGGAAATCTCGTGGCAACCCGTCCTATTTATGCGGGCAAGGCGTATGCAAAGGTAACCTTTGAAAACAGTTGGCCGCAAATGGCTGCTGCCAGGCCAAAGGTAATGAGCATCAGTGAGCCCGATCCGTCCAGGTCTGCAGAGGTAGTGGATGCCTCTTTTATGCTTGACGACGGCGACCTCAAGACAAAGGTTGTGGATGTGGCCAAGGATGAAAGCGGCAAGGTCGACCTGACAGAAGCAGACAAGATCGTCTCGGGCGGGCGGGGGATGAAGGGCCCCGAAAATTATAAAATATTAGAAGACTTAGCCGATCTGATAGGGGCCAGCGTGGGGGCTTCCCGTTCGGCTGTGGACGCAGGTTGGAGGCCCCATTCGGACCAGGTGGGCCAGACCGGAAAGGTGGTGTCACCCAACCTTTATGTGGCCTGCGGCATATCCGGGGCGATTCAGCATTTGGCAGGTATGAGCACCTCAAAAGTAATCGTCGCCATCAACAAGGACGCAGATGCCCCCATATTTCAAAAAGCCGACTACGGTGTGGTGGCTGACCTCTTTGACGTGGTTCCGGCTTTGACGGAAGAGGTCAAAAAATACCTATAAGAGGTCCAAATTGAGGGATTGAAGAAGGATTTTGTGCTCTCAATCCCTCAATTGATTTTTTCCTCCAATTTTTCAATCTCAATCCCGTTCCGCCGCGCAGGTTCATCCGACCGTCATTATTTCATTGACAAAAAATGAAATTTCGATAAATTAATGTGCCGGGTAAATAGAGGCGGTGTAGCTCAGTTGGTCAGAGCATACGGCTCATATCCGTAGGGTCACTGGTTCAAATCCAGTCGCCGCTACCATATAAGGGTCATCTCTATTGACTTTTTTTTTACTGGTCTTAATTTTTGCACAATTATATTATAAACACGCACGGTTTTTCTATGTCATTGAGATCTTTTAACAACATAGTTTCTG
>CAZACO010000080.1:0-10280 GCA_964483185.1 uncultured Desulfobacteraceae bacterium | reverse complement strand
AGGTTGAGATCTTTCTTCGCTCAGATGCCCGGGTGAGCGATCTGGTTAGGCATATCAAACGCACGTATCCCGATCTCCACCTGAGTCAGGATGACGTCGCGGTGAGCATCAATGATCGGGTATCAACCGTGAATCATCCCCTTCACTCTGATGACACGGTCGCGTTCCTGCCCCATATCGGCGGGGGTTAGGGCTCGCGCAAAAATAAATTCATCCCGCTGAAGCGGGACATCCCATCTTCAGGTCATCTTCGACCGCGCCTCAATCGCAAGATCCTCGAAACCCCGCTACAGCGGGGCTATTCCTGTGGTTTTGCTCAATCGGCGCAGCCAAATCTAACCTAAACCTGGGCGCCAATTCTGGGAACTTATTTTTGTGCGAGCCCTTAGCGCCGGGTTTCTCAGGATCTGTGGAGCGGAAAAGAGACCACGAACGTGGTCGTCCCCATGCCTGCCCTGATCTCTAATTTTCCCTTGAGCAGGCGTATGATCCTGTACGTAATGTACAGACCCCGGCCCTCCCCTTCTCCTTCAAGAATCTTGTCTCGATCCAGTTCGGATATCTCTCCCGTGTTTGTGATCTCCGCACAGGCCCACTCGCCGTCTGCATACGTCCTCACGGCAAGCTCGCCCCCTTTGAAGGGGATGGCTTTTGTGGCATTGTTCAGCAGGTTGTCCAGAACCCTTTCCAGATGGACCGCATAGCACTTCACCTTGATGTCCGGATCATACGGTCCCTCTTTCAAGGTCACATTCTGTTTGAGCTGCTCCTTGATCGCTTCCCTGTTAATCTCAAATCGTCTTTTGAGCACGTCGCCCAGATCGACCTCTTCTTCCTTGCCCACCCTGTAGATACTCATGGCCAGTTCCTGCAGACGACTTGTCTCCTCTAACAGGATATCCACATACTTCCGCACCTGTTCTTTGGAAACCTCCAGTTCATCCTTTTGGACGATCTCCTTGAGCCTTCGGGCAAAGCCTGCGGTCGCAATGGCGGGATTCTTGAAATCGTGCAGGGCATCATCCAATCGCTCCATTTTCTGAGCCTTCATGAGTTCTCTGCCCAAAAAGAGAAAGATGTCGATCTCATCGTCTCTGTATCGCTGCCGCTGGTCTAAAGCGTCAAAGGTCATGAAATGGGTAACTTCCCCATCGTAACCCAGAGGGACGTAGAGGATGGAATGGATATGATGAAATGAAGCAAAATGTTTGAGTTTTTCAGATATCAGATCACTTCGCTGCGGATCGACAACCAGTATATAAAGGGGGGTCACCACTTCAAAAAGGGACTCTCCGGAATACTCTCTCAGATGGAGAAGTAACTCAAAAACCGGCTCATCGCTCACTGAGATGACCTTTCCGACGGTGTGATATCCCCCCTCGCTGGGAAAACCTGCCTCCAGCATGACCTGGTCCAGGCCTTCTGTAACGGAGAACAGGGTGCAGCTCTGGAGATCCACAATATCAACAAGCTCGGGCACCACCTTATTGAATACCTCTGCCATCTTGACGCCTCCGCGGGAACCTACCTTACGGAAGATATGGTGAACGATCGATTCCCTCTTTTCAGCCATCCTGTGCATGGAAAGGATCTTTTTGCGGGCGATGACGAAGCTGAGCCGCTTGGCCATGGTGTTGGCCGTCTGGATCTCCAACGGTCTGAACTCTCGGTTCTTCTCCGCATAGTAAATTTGAATAACCCCTATCATGTCCCGTTCTCGGGGAAAAAAGTGGGGAATCTCAAGCGGAACCGCCATTAAGGAATAAACCTGTTTCTCATTGATGACGTCTTTGTTATGATATAGATCGTCACGGGAGAGATCGGGCACCAGATAGGGCCGCCGGGTCTTTACAACTTCGCCGGCAATGCTGCCATCTAATGGTATGAAGGTTTCACGATATTCTTCTGCTGAGGGGTAGGAGCAATAAGACAGCATCTGCTCTGTCTGAGGATCATATATCCTCACTGAAGCCGAATGGGCCCCCAGAAACTCCACCATATATTGTATTGCGCTTTCCAAAATCTCCGGTTCGGAAAGGCCCGCGTCGATACCAACAATCTTGTTGATCTGGGTGACAAGCCGATCAAGGAATTCTGATAGCACATGTTCGTCGATCCATTTTATCAAGAAGGACCAGAAGTCCTTGTTAACAGGAACCCCACTGGCCCAGGGCTCTCGTTGGATCTCCCCGGCCAGACCCTCCAGATCTATCAACATAGCAGGCCTCATCATCGCCGGCTTAGGCATTCATTGTGCACGGCAAAACAGAAAAGATGCTGGCTCATGGTCCATGGTTTCGTTCAGCGGGAACCGGGGTCATCCTGCCACAAAATCATTTTTGACATCAGATGGCGGGTTACCCCAAAAACGCTATTCTAACCCCTTAGGGTTCCCGGTAAAGTACTACAGCTTCACCCATGTGCGACGCCTAAAATCTGCGATATCCTCCACTTTTTCAACGTTGGGGCTAACTGTGATGGTAATATCCAACCGGATACCAGAAGAGAGAAGATAAGTCAAGCAAATCAGGGGAAATGCCTGCTTCTATGTTCAGGTTGACCTGCTGATTCGGTTGTGCTATTCTTCTATCAGCGGGTGTAATAACAACAAGCGACGCATGTGGAGAAACAGACATTGGCATTCATGACGATTCAACGGTCTTTTGAAATACTTGAATTGGACCAGGGCGCAACCGAGGACGATGCGAGACAGGCCTATAAAGATATCGTAAATGTCTGGCATCCGGATCGGTTTTCCGCCAATCCTCGCCTGAGACAGAAGGCCGAGCAAAAGCTGAAAGAAGTCAACGTTGCCTATGAAGCGGTAAGGTCTTTTTTTCAACAGCGTGAGTCGTCAAATGGTGACTTGAGAGAGGAAGTAGACAACTCCGCCCCAAAGACGGATCACGGGAACTCCAGTGAGGACGAACTCACTTCTGGAGAAAGGAGCCGGACGGAGATTGCTGCCGAGGTAGGTACAGCACTTGTACTTGGCTTCTGCTCTTATGTCGCTGCAAGGCTGAATCGTTTTTTCGAAAAAGATCGGCCTTGACGCAGTAGATGGAATGAAAAGCACAAGGATCATCGTATCCATTTACAGGTTCGATAATTCAGGGTTCGTTTGCATGAGCCCTAAGTAGATAATTTGTAGTTGAAATTTTTATAAATCTGTAGTAATAGTCTATTCAAATCAGGTAGCTTTGAATCTCTATTAACAAGGAGGAATCGGTATGAAAGCATTAAGAAGGGATCTTCAGCTCGTCGTCAAGAACCTCAAGTCGCTGACAGAAAAGGCAGAAAAAATTGCAAAGCGGTTAGATGAGGTAGCGAATGTTCTGCCCGCCGAGAAGCCGACCGCAAGGACCGGCAAAAAGACCGCGGCCAAGAAGAAAAGATCAACAACTGCTACCGATACCGTTTTGAGTATCATCAAGAAGCGGAAGAAGGGGATTGGTACAGCAGGGCTGAAAGAGAAAACGAACCTTGATACCATAACCATACGAAACATCATTTTCAGACTCAAAAAGCAGGGGAAGATACAAGCCAAAAACAGGGGGGTTTATGTCGTTGTCTAAACCTTGAAACGTGGTTCAACCCATCGTCCCGCGCTGTTCCGGAAAGCCTTTTGGCCCTAAAAAGTATTGAGATAGCTGCGCTGACAGGATATGCTCAAGAAGAGCGGCCTGGAATCCTGGACAGGCCTTTTCGGAACCCTTTACAAAGCTGGAAGGGACATATCGCTTAAATTAAGGAGATCGGCATGCGAAAGAAAATCAAAAGGGGTGTGGCTGTTTTTTTGATTTCAGCCCTGGTCTTTTTCCATTTTGCCACGATTGCCCCGGCAAAGGAATATCTTGAAGACTTGGGTGAAAAGGGCGGGTACATGGCGGGCGACCTCGTGGTCCTTCGTCCCATAGGGATCGTCGCTACCGCCGTGGGCGCCGTGATCTACTTTATCTCTCTCCCCTTTTCATTAGCAGGTGGAAACGAGCAGGAAGCACGACAGAAACTCGTCATTGACCCTGCCACATACACCTTCACACGGCCGTTGGGAGAACCCTGAACAGCCCTTCCGACGGATTATAGTCAGCCACCTGGGGGGCTCATGTTACTCGACCGCCCTGAGCCGTCGGCCTAATGTCTGAAGCAGCTCAATGGCGATGGAAGGATATTTCTTGATCTCTTCCCGGATGTTCCACTGATCAAGGGAAAGTACCTGGGTGTCTTCGTTGGCCACAACGCTTGCCGTGCGAACGTAATCATCGATCAGGGCCATCTCGCCAAAATAGTTGTCAGACCTGAGAACCCTCAAGGTTTTTTCAGATGGGCTCCCCAATCCCTTTATGACTGTCACCTGACCGGAAACGACAACAAACAGGCGACCGTCGCGGGCGCCCTCCCTGACAATGAGGTCTCCCTTGTTATACGAATGATGTTTCGCCAGTTTTGCGATACGTTTCAGATCGCGCTTCTTCATAAGGGAAAAAAGGGCCACTCTTGACAAGATCTCCGCATCATCCATCGTTACACCCCCTTTGGAAACCTGCACTTCATAGAAGATAGTCTGGGTTTACGTTCTGCAATGCGTGGAAGATATTCCCTTTTATCTTCCGGTTTGACCGGTAGAGTCCCTGAAGGATATGCTTGATTTCCTCCCGCTTTGAAGAACCTGCACTTGGGCAGCCCAGTTCGATACGGCCCCATCCCATTGATTTCACATAACGCCGGATAAGATCTTCGTCGATCAGATAGAGGGGCCTGACCGCAGTGAACTCTCCCCCAAAGAACTCCTGGACAGGGAGCATGGTACTGATGGAAGCCCCGTAAAATACATTCAGGAAAAAGGTCTCAATGATGTCATCCTTGTGGTGCCCAAATGCGATCCGGTTACAGCCGATCTCCCCGGCCAGTTCGAAAAGCAGCTTTCTTCTCCTGCGGGAGCAGAGAAAGCATGGGTTTTCCCGATTGTCCGGTCCATGGGCCTCAGGACCGATCTGACTCTTGATAACCCTGTAATCAAAATCGTGGGTCGCAAAAAAGGAGGCCATCTGTCCGGCCGAATCCATTCCGAAACCGGGGTCCACATGGACCGCCGTAATCTTGTAATCGATCGGAATCCGCTTAATCCGTTCCCTCAATAGCCACAAAAGAGACAGACTGTCCTTGCCGCCGGACACCGCAACTAACAGGTGATCACCATCATTTATCATCTGATGATTGTGAATGGCCTTTCCCATCAGGCGCTTCATCTCTTTTGCGACAAAACCCAAACCCTGTCCGTTCCTGATACATGCACTATTCAGACGGTAGATAGTGACGTTTGATACGTTCTCTCAACAGAAGGCCTTTGAAGATTTAACCCACACCTCTCAGGTCCCCATGTTCGGGTCTCCGGAAAACCCTTGAACCGCTGACCCCGTAAACCGATACGCTCAGTTTTAATCGGTGCGTCCAACCCGGGTCAAGAACTTTCTTCCGGTCGGCATTTGGAATGGAGGTTTGACGTTTTCCTGCAAAGGGCCGACGCTTCAGACAACCTCAAATCCCTCCCTTTTGTTCAGGATATGACCTGACCGGCAGGAAAAGGAAAAATGAAATCCAGACCCCATCGTTCATGTGAATAAAATTCTACTTGACACGTAGAGGGGTTTCAGAATGAAATAGTTAGTGCCCAACCAATTAATGCCATCTTGGGCACCAGAGGTATCCAATTCAGAAATGAGAGGCCCCTGTGACCAGGTGCTGCCGTGAAATACGGGAGCATTACAGGGAAGAGGAGCGAGAACAATGGCAGGCACCCATGAAAATGTCTTTCCGGTTATCACTCTGAAATACCGGGAAGGAGACTTGATCATCAAAGAAGGCGATTACGGGATCTCCATTTATAAAATCATCAAAGGTAACGTCTTGATTTTTCAGGAACCCGGAGATAAGGAGATCCCTCTGGCCACCTTGGGTCCCGGGGACATTTTTGGCGAGATCGCCTTCTTGAATAAGGCCGGAGAGACGCGCACCGCATCGGCCAGGGCCCTTGAAAAAGTTGTGCTGGAGGTATGGCATCCATCCATGCTGTCAAAGGAATACCAGGAGATGCCACCTATGCTCAAATATGTGGCCGACCAGCTTTTGGCCCGTCTCCTCCGGATGAACCATCTCCTCGTTCAGTTGACCACCCGGGAGCACAAGAAACAGAAAGCGATAGAGAGGAGTAACCCGCTGGCTTCCCAAAGGCGCTATTACCGAAAACCGGTTGACCTTGAGTGTCATTATCGACCTGTCGGGTTATCGACAAAGGTCCGTCTGGCCGGCCGAATCAGAGATATCGGCCTCGCCGGACTCGGGATGGAGATCGTGATCGACAACACCAAGAGCTTTTCCCATATGGACGGTGATTCGTTTATCGTCAGCACGGTTCTCCCCAACGGCAAGATGCTGGAGTTGAAAGCCAGGATTGTGTCACTCACGAAAAGCGAGACGTCTGGAAGGCTGCTTGTGGGCATGTCTGTAACAGACGTGTCTGCCGACGCAAGGAAGTTGCTCGGCTTTTTCCTGATGCCTTGACAAAGGGGGTAGTGTATGGACATACATCAATTGATGCAGATCTATCTGTCTGGTGAGGAGACGTATGAATCCGGTGAGATCATCATCGAAGAAGGGAGCACGGGCGACTGGATCTATATTATTCTGGAAGGGCAGGCAAAAGTAACCAAGCGGACTGAAGCGGGAATTCTAACTTTAGAGACCCTTAAAAAGGGTGCCATTTTTGGAGAAATGGCGCTGCTCGGGCAGTCACAGGAAAGGCGAAGTGCGTCTGTGATTGCTGCAGACGGGCCTATCAAATTAGGGGTGCTGGATTTCGAGCTTCTTCTCAGGGATTATGAATCGCTCTCGCAGCAACTCAGATCGCTGATCCATACACTGGTCACGAGACTCAAGAAATCAAATGAAAGGGTCGCCGCCCTTGTCGTAGCCACCAATCTGAAAAAACGTGAGGCAGGATAGACAAAATCGCCCTTAGAGACTGACATCTCGCTCCCCGAATATCTTGGTGCCGATTCTCACTAGATTTGCCCCTTCTTCAAGGGCAACCCTGTAGGAATTGGACATCCCCATGGAAAGGTACGCCATCTCTACCCCGGGAAGATTCGCCTTATGAATATCCTCAAAAATGGCCCGTGTCTTCTGAAAAAACGGCCGGGCATCCTCGGGATCACCGCTGAAGGGCCCCATGGTCATAAGACCCGCTATTCTGATATTCTCCAGCTCAGAAATTTCCCTGACCACGGACATGGCATCAGCAGGGATCACCCCTGCCTTCTGTAATTCCTCACCGCTGTTGATTTCAATCAGAACCGGCATGGACTTCCCCATGTTTCGACAGGCCTTATCAATGGCCTGGGCAAGCTTGAAAGAGTCCACGGTCTCTATCATGTCGAATACCCTGACGGCTTTTTTGGCCTTATTCGACTGCAAATGCCCGATCATGTGCCATTTTGCCTGATGGCCGATGGCCTCAAAGGCCCTTTCCGCCTCCTGAACATAGTTCTGCCCGATAATGGTGATGCCTGCCTGGATAGCCTCCAAGACCTCTTCCGGGGTTCGTGTCTTGGCAGCAGCCACGAGCTGCACCCCCTGAGGGAGCGACTCCAGGATTTTCCTGACGTTCTCTTTGATCATGGTTTCTCTCCTTAAGGGTAATACTGATACTCCATTTCGAAGGGTGTGTAAAGTATCATTGCAGGCCGGGTCGCTTGAGTTTTCGGGGATAATTGTGTATACAGATCTCCTGGGGCTATGAACATCCAACACCAAGCCACAATGGAGGGTCTCATGAGTGAGGAAAACGGAGGGCATTTTGCGAAGAAGCACCGGCCCGGGAGCAAGGCGAATCCAGGGATCGAAGCGGCTCTGAAACGGCTGGCCCCAAACGGGGAACTCCCGTGCGCTGTTGCATTCAAGATAGCATCTGACCTGGATATCCAACCCGGAGACGTAGGTCACGCCGCGGATCTTCTCGAAATGCGTCTTATAAAGTGTCAGTTGGGACTTTTCGGTTACCAGCCGGCAAAGCGGATCGTCAAGCCGGCAGAACATGTATCAGAGGCTCTCGAAAAGGGTATCAGAGGAGGACTGGAAAACGGAAGGCTGCCATGCACTATAGCATGGAAAATAGCGAAGGATCTGGGGCTTCGGAAGATGGAGGTCTCGTCGGCATGCCAGGCCCTGCATATCAAGATCTGTTCGTGCCAGATAGGGGCCTTTTGAAGGGCCGGTCGAACGCGACGGGGATAAAAAAAGCCACCTTCTTCCTGACCCGTCGCTTCAGCCGGTCCATCAGAAGGTGGCAATTCTGCTGACAATAATGGTTAACAGCTACATGAACCCCCGCATGACGAGCCCATCTGCATGCTCGAGGCAATGTTAAACCCCGCTCCCATCGGGGAGTTGACATAATCAACACGTATCGGTTTAATATTGTCGTACAGGCTCTTTTCTACCACATAGGTAAGCCCCCTGTCATCAAACACTTCGTCATTTTCACGTGACTCGTCCAGAGCCATGCCCAGTGAGGGCCCGGATCAGCCACCCTGGGATAGCATAATCCGGATGGCCGGTATTTCATCCCTGTCCTTCAGGAAATCTTTTATCATCTCGCTTGCTTTTTCAGTAACCTCTAACATAGTGTCCTCCTTATTGATATTCTCCTTGTGACATGTTCTCATAAAATAGGCACGAAAACCCTTTTGTCAAATAAAGAGACAGGCCGGGGAAAAAGGTGACAAATATCTCAAAAGGGTTCCTCTGACAACCTCTGCCTCAGCCATATGAGCACCTTGTCCAGTTCCCTCTTGAGTTCTGCCATGGCCTTTCCCCGGTGACTGACACGGTTTTTTTCTTCTCTTGACAACTGGGCAAAGGTCTTTTTCAGGGGGGGATAGTAGAAGAGGGGATCATAACCAAACCCCTGGCTGCCGACCAACTCCTTAGATATCACGCCCTCACAGATTCCTTCGTATATAAGGGCCGGCCCACGTGGTACAGCGATAGCGAGGATACAGATGAAGGCAGCGTCCCTGTTTTCTTTGTCCTTCATCTTATCTAACAGTTTGAAGTTGTTTTCCCTGTCGGTAGCCCCCTCTCCCGCATAGCGCGCAGATAGAACCCCTGGCTCCCCTTCCAGGGCCTTGACGGTCAGACCGGAGTCATCGGCAAGGACGGGGAACCCGAGCACCCTTGCTGTAAACCGGGCCTTTTTTACGGCATTGTCTTCAAACGTCTCACCATCTTCTATGACCGGGGGAATCGGCCCGAAATCATTAAGGCTCCTTATTTCAACGCCAAACCCCCTAAACAGCTCTCTAAACTCGGACATCTTGCCCTTGTTTTTGGTAGCCAGGACCAATGGGCGATCGAGTTGAGTATTTTTTCCCGAATCATTCATCACCTTCAAATCCTTGTACGCCTCATTTTTCCCATTTCATACTTGATATCGCGCGCCTTGTCTTCAAACCCCGGTTTTCCGATTAAGGCAAACATCGCCTCTTTGTACGCTTCGACACCAGGCTGGACAAACGGGTTGTGGGCCATAAGATGACCTGATATGGCCTCCGATTATTCCATCATATCATATAACTGGCCCAAGTCAAAGGCGTTCCTCCGGGGGATCGATCCAGGCCCTGGGGCGTCGAATATATATGTCGCGTCAAGCGAGATCCTGTTTTCCGCCTCAAATGCCGGGGACTCAAATAGTTTCCGAGCTGCTCCCCCCTACTCCGCTGCGTTCTTATTGTGAGATTCTCTCCCCTATCGCTCAGGCTTAATCCTTCCATCAGACTCTCCCCAAGTTCTATCAACTGTCTTTGATAACGATCGCACTCGCCCGGACCCATGTTATCCCTGTCCGGATTATTCTGTCAGTGGAAGGACCCTGTTTCTCATCTCCGCTGCCACAATATACAACATTCCTGCATGCCGCAAGCCCAAAAAGGGAACCGCTGTTCTCATGTGATCATCGGGATGCTCAAGGTGGTCCGTTTGTAGTGTCGCCGTGAGGTGATTTCAGTGCCTCAGTGCCTCACTATAAACCTGCCAAGGCGGTGCGAAAGCCGAAATGAGATTTACTGGAGAGCCAAGATCTGGTGAGGCGGGTGCGGTGATAAGAACTTGCTTTTTCATCGAGTGGGCATAGTGGGAGCGGCTTTGAGGGTCAAGGAAAATCCGATGAAAATGTAAGCATTTTGATGACTTCGTCGATTGGAGGGTGAGCCTTTCTGGTGATG
>CAZACO010000079.1:1600-10280 GCA_964483185.1 uncultured Desulfobacteraceae bacterium | reverse complement strand
CTGCCAGCACGCCAACCTCGTCCCGGGACCTGATGCGAGGGAGGGCAACATCCAGATCCCCTGCAGCAATCCCTTCCGTTGCCTTTGCCAGGCCCCTCAGGGGCCGGGTGATGGAGCTGGCTATCGCGATGATAACCGCCAGAAGGACCAGAAACCCGCCCACCCCGAGGCACCAGACCGCATGATTCAGGTGGGTGATGTCAGCCACCAGTTCATCCTGGGGAAACAGGACGCCCAAGGACCAATGGCTTGTGGACAAGGGTGCATACCCTATCCAGCATTTTTTCCCGGTACCCATGCTGGTAAAGGGAACAAATCCGGACTTGCCTTGGGTCATGGCCTTTCCGATCTTATAGAGAGCGGCATTGTTTTTGGCCTTGGCCACACTGAATATTGTTTCATCCAGGAGCCGGGCTGTTTCCGGGTGCGAAACAAAACTTCCTTTCTCGGAAATCAAAAACCCATACCCTGTTTGCGCTATTCTGATGGAGGCGACGATCTTTTTTAGCCATGAGAGGGAGATATCTGCTGTAACAACCCCCATGAATCGCTTCTCTCCTGCAACGGTCTTGTAAAACGGCACAGAATAGGTTGACATTATGATGTTTCCGGCTCCCTCGTCGTAATAGGGCTCGCTCCACACTGCATGATCAACTTCTTTTGGAATTCGATACCAGTCCCCTTTATAGGAATCACAATTTAGGTAGGTAAATTTCAGTTTGCCCCCGCTCTTGCAGTAATAGGGGGCAAAGCAGCGTCCGTCCTTGCTGAAGGCATAAGGTTCGAAGGCAATGGTGGCCCCGTAGATATCCGGGTTGTTCTCGACGACGGTACGAAGCAGATCTTTCAGTTTTTCCTCGGTCGGAGGAGAGAGATCCTCTAAAAAGTATGCAAGATTCTGCGGGGCTTTTTCAACCGGGAGAAGCACACTGTCAATCCTGTTCACCGTTGCCCTGACAAGGTTTCGGGCGTTGTCCCTTATGTTTTTCTCTATGATCTGCCGCGAGACAAGATAATTGTATCCGAAAATCGAGGCGAATATGGCGGCGTCACTGATAAGGATCAGAAAAACGAGTTTAAACCCGATCCCCCTATTTTTCAACATTGCCGGCACGCTCACGCCCCTCAGCTCCCTGGCGTTGTTTATCGAAGATCAGCATCAGGACGTTGCGGTCTCCCTCCCGCCGGTAGCGTGCCTCATCTGCCATTTCTTTTACGAAAAACACGCCCAATCCACCGACGTTTCGGTCAGAGATATCCGCGCTCACATCCGGATCAGGAAGGTCAAGGATATTAAAAGGTGCCCCGTTATCGGATATTTCCAGCACGAGCCGGAAATCATCTTCTGCCCGGCACTCCATCCAGACATCACCCTCCCTGCCGGGATAGGCATAACTGAAGATATTGACCAGGACCTCTTCCGCAGCCAGCTCGATTTCCTTGATCCGTTGGATTGGGAAGCCCGCCGTTTCCGCCTGGTCGGCCACGAAATCGATCAGCCGTTCCAGATGTTCAATCCTGGCCGCTGACGTTATCTCCGGCATCGGATACACCCTTCCTTTGGACATCCGCCGCCCATTCGGCGCCTCATCTCTCTTTGATGGCAGCGCCTATGGATTCGCAGACCGGTATAATTGTGCTGAATCCGGAGATCTCGAACACCTCTTTGACCGTATCGCGGAGGGCGCACAGCACAATCTCTCCCTCTTTCACCTTCAGGCTTTTCGCGATCGTCAGGATGCTTCGAAGACCTGCGCTGCTGATATAATCAAGCTCGCCGAAATCAACGATGAACCGGGTCTCTCCCGCATCGATCCACTCTCCCAGGCACTTTTCAAACTCAGGCGCAGTGACCGCATCCATTCTCCCTTTGACGGAGACGATGAAACGATCCTTTTCCCTGCCGGTATTCGTTATTTCCATATCCTCCTCCAGATTATCGACTACAAGATTTGTGGTGATCCCCCCTGTGCCGTGTCCCACCGCTCTGATGGCGCAGTATAGAATATGGGCGTCTTTGTGTCAAAGCACAAAGCGCTCCTTCAAGGGCCCCGATCATATGGGACCATCCGCAGCGTGTTGTTGGGTAACTAACAGGTTCAGGTGGTTGCCCATATTCGCATTGCCACCCAAGCTTCTGAATCAGCCGGTGAGGGCGGATGCACCCAGGAATCTCCCAGCGATCTGCTGTGCAATGAGGGGGGCGTTTCCACCGGCCCGGTTGTTAATGATGACATTTATGCAAATCCCTGCCTCCAAGGCCGACCGGATGAGTCGTGTCGTATCCTCTACCATTCCCGGGCTCTGCATCCCCCTTACCAAGGCATTGAAGGGATGGGCCTGCCTATAGGCGTCTTCATACCGCACACCTCTTGGCGTCATTAAGCGGATCATACCGCTCTTTTTATTCAGAAACCTCTTTCCGGACAGGGAAAATTGTTTCCAAAGGGAAGGAAGCCAGGTCCAGTGAGACAGGATCTGACCCACACCCTGCCTTTCCAGTACGTCAAAGACAGGGCCGGAAAGGAACGCCTCGGTGCGAAGCTCCACATGGTAGCGGTCATCCGCCGGGATAGCCTTGAAAAAGGCTTCCAGAGCAGCAGCCTCCTCTCGCGGAGAGACCCGGCTCTCCTTGCGCTGGTATTCCTGCTCAAAGACAATGGCATCGAGCCAGGGGTGTAACAGTTCCTTTGCCGGTTCGTAAAACTGCTTGATAAAGACCTCAGGCTCCAGGTAGTGTTCGTTTTCAACATAGCTCCCCCGCCGGTACAGGTTTTTGGCAAAAATGACTTGAGGTGCCTTCAAGACCAGTCGATCACCGTCTTCAAGGTGCTGGCGGTAGGCGTTAAGGAGGTGAAAGACACGCGTGGGTTCCCCGCTGCTGTTTCGCAGGGACATATAGAAGGTAAAATCGAGTTCAACTGTCCCGAAGTGCTGGAAATATTCCTGAATAGACGCGACCGGCAGGACCTCTTCCAGAAAGGCCTTCCCTCCCACCCTCTTGGTCCGACGGGTAAGACCCTTGCCGTAGCGTCCCCGGGTATAGATCTGACCGATCCAGCCGGCATACCGGTCGCTGGCGGTCCCCATAAACAGCCTGGGATGGAGATCCCGGAACAGAAACGACTCAACGGCGGCCGCCTTCCCCATCTTCTTTTATCCTCTCAGGCCGCCTCCACCCTGCACGGAACGTATCTGTGAAGCGGCGTCGCTGCAATCCTGTCTCTGTGCACATTCCGGGTGAGCAGGTTGACATTGACCCCATACACCTTGCCATCGTATCCCATGCCGAATCCATGCGGGATCATCACCGTCCCCGGGGCCGGCATATCTGAAACCTCAACAGGTATCTTGGCCCTGGATGCCTCTGTGATGAGCCATGCCTCTTCTCCGTTACCGATGTTAAGTGCCCGGGCATCTTCCCTGTTCATGAGCAGGGTGCAAACGCGCGCATGGTCATTCCAGGCAGGATCCCGCATGATGCTGTTCGCGGTATAGGGGAAATGCCTCCCTGCCACCAGTACCAAGGGGAAAGACGCATTTTCCAGGGCCGCCTTTTCCGATTCGGGCGATATTTCCCCGATCCATCCGGCTAACTCCTCGATGTAAAGGTGGATTCTCTTATCCGGGGTCCTCAGGCTCTCAAGGTTACGGTCCGGGTTCAATTTTCCTATCAGGATTCCCTCGGGATGATCCATGAGTCCTTGGAACAGATCATCCCCCAAAAACGGCGACACCTCATACCCGGCCCGGGTCAACGCTTCGATTGCGTGTGGCGGGTACATGAGCACCAGGCCCCAGACCGCCGCGAGATGCGCGGAGTTGAGTGGCTTTCCAAGGGTTTCGGCCACAACAAACGGCAGCATCCGTGCCGCATCCCTGTCCTGTCCCGTGAATTTAAGGAGTTCCAATGCAAAGCCCTTTCTGTCTCCCAGGGCAGCCTCATACAGTGACGGGGGTATTTCCGGCATCAGACTTAACTCCTTGGTCAAGCGCAGGTATATCTCCCCCTCCTCCAAGGGTCCTCCCAGGCTGTCGCAGGAGGGGTGGCGGAGTTGAAAATAGATTTCAGGAAATGTGAGGCTGAAAAAGGTGGCATCCCATTTTTCAAAGGCCGATTTGGCCGGAAGCACATAATGACTCAGCCGGGCGGTTTCTGTCATGGCGATTTCAATGGTGACCAACAGGTCCAGTTCCTTGAAGGCCTGGCTGTAGGCAATGGTGTCGGCATAAGACCTGAGAGGATTGGACCCGCTGATGATCATTGCCCTGAGATGATCCCTGTTTTGGGACAGGATCTCTTCAGGTACCACGTTGGGGGGAAAATATCCCATAATGGCAGGGATGTCGGTCTCCATCGTACGCCACGTCCTGGGGTCCCGCTCATCCGAATGCGGCCCCATCGGCATCAGGTGTCCCGAAAACACGTTCCCCCCCGACGTGCCGATACGGCCGCAAACCGCCATAAGGATCATCTCGAGATACGAATTCAGGGTGCTCTGTCTATCCATAAGCAGGCCTAAGTCCGTCCTCATGGCGGTGGGTTGCGTGGCGTAAATCCGGGCCACTTCTTTGACCTCGTCAACATTTACACCACACACATTCAGGGACGAGGCCACGTCAAAATCCTTAAACCAGGCCGAGATCTTATCAAATCCGAGGCAATACTCCCCGATGTAGGACCTGTCTTCCCACCCCTCCTGCAGAATGATTGCGATCAAGGCCTTCAGGAAAAGGGCTGCCGTTCCGATCCGAATCTGAAGGTGTTTATCCGCCCGTCTGGCCGTCTCACTCCACAAGGGATCCACAACGATAAGCTGTTTGTCCGGGTCCTTTGCGAACTCGTTAATCCGGCTCCTTGCCCGGTTGACGCCTGCATTGCTTACATAACCGTTCCAGCCGATCACCAGAAAATTATCGGCCCGATCCAGATCCGGCCCCAAATGGAGGTTTTGCCTGCCATAGGCCCTGCCGTTGATCCAGAAAAGCCCGGTCAGTTCCTGGGCTAGAGGTGAGTAATGGTACTGGGAGCCGAGAGATGTCAGAAGCGTTCGGCCAAAACCGGTCTCCATATGGCTCCCCTGCCCCCCGCCGCCCATATATGCTAATGAGCGTGGGCCGTGGTTTTCGATGATCTCCCGAAGCCTTTCGGCAATTTCGGCCATGGCCTGGTCCCAGGTGATCTTGACAAATCGATCCCCTTCCCGCCGGAGCGGATGGGTCAAACGCTCTTTATGGTCCTGGTAATAACCGATTTTGGTCCCCTTTCGGCAGATATACCCCCTTGTCCTCGGGTGCGTCTTATCCGGCCTCACCCCGACAATCCGGTTCCCCTCTGTTTGCACCTCTAAACCGCAATTGTGGTAGCAAAGCGCACAAAATGTCTTTTTCCATCCCCCCATATTTAGCCCCCCTCTCCTTGTGTCAGAGATTTTCTGACACGCTTTTCCCTGAGACAAAAATCCCGACACATCACCTCTTAAAAAGATTCCAGTTCTTTAAGAAACACGTCCAACTTCTCCGTGGCAGTCTTTTCATCCTTCATGTCGTTATCAATGAACCCCGTCCAGTTGACGGCCTTAACCCCTGCCACTTTTTCCATCTTTTGAACGATTTTTTCAGGTCCGGTTGTGCTCGAGGTGGTAAAAAAGGCCACCTTAGTCTTCCGGAGTTTACCCTTCATCTCCAGGAGGTAGATCCTAATTGCCGGGGTCATATTCCATAACCAGATCGGCGTACCGATAACCACCAGGTCATACGCCTCAGGATTCCTTTTGAACGGCTCAGTCTCGACCCGATTGCCTGACATCGCATCCTTTACCGCACCCATATATCCGAGAAATCCTCTCCGATCCACGCCTTTTTCTATGATCCTCTCAAGATCCGCATTCAACCGTTTTGCAATGACTTCTGCCGCCTTTCTGGTATTCCCGGTACGGGAATAGAACACGACCAGAACCTTCATTTTCTTATCGTCGGAATCCGTTTTGAAAGCCACATCGCTCCGGCTGACAGCAGGCGTGGCAAGAACGAAGAGCAGGATCAAAATAGAGAATCTCATCGCTTCCCCTGGGCATTTTCTAAATAGATATCAATTTCTCAACCCGTTCTTAAGAGAAAACCGATGACCCTCTCCAGGTGATTGACATTGGCGCATTCTCTGGCGATTGAACAGAAAGGAAGATATTTCCTCATCTCCGAATCACCCGTGCCCCAGAAGGGCGGGGATTCCGGGTTAAGCCAGATCACCCGCTTGGCCCTCTTATGGATCAGCCCAAGGATGGCTGTTTCAGGGGCCCCATAATTGTTTCGTGCATCGCCCAAGATGAGGACGGTTGTCCTGCTGGTGACCTTATCCAGCCAGTTCTCTTTGAAATCCCGGAATGCCTGACCGTAGTCGGTCCGCCCGAAATATACGCCGAGCCCGGTCCCCTTCTGAAGCCTGATCAGAGCCTCGTCAACGTCATATTCGTCGAACATATGCGAGACGTCAACCATGTTAGAACAGAAGATGAATGACCTGATTTTTGCGATTTCTTCGTTGAGACTGTACAGAAAAAGGAGCATAAACCTGGCCACAGCCTCTACGGATCGGCTGACATCACACAGGACAACCATATCCGGCCGGTCGATCTTTCTCGCCTTCCAGCGCGGTTCAAAGATCAGGCCTTGAAAGGCAATGTTCTCTCTCAGGCTCTTTTTCAAATCCAGTAAGCCTCGCCTGGCCCTTTTCTTTCTTCTTGAATGCGCATCATTGAGAGAGGTTACCATTTTTTTGATAATCGCATGCATACGCCCATAATCCTGTTGTTCCAGGTTTGAGAGCTTCATGTCTCGCAGGTATCTTTCCATGATCTCCTCTCGTGAAGATGCTGCATACATGGAAAACTGCTGCTCCACAAAATCCCTCACCTGTTCAAACAGGAACTCTTTCCCCGCTTTCAACCCCCTATTTTTTTGCTCGGAAGCCTCGCTATGTTTCTTAGAGAGCCTCATGATGTCCCTGTCCAGCCCCTCCAAGCCCATGCCACGGAGGATCCTTTGAATATAGAGGCTCTTCTGGGTGAAGAAGTAGATTTGGCTGATATGTTCCTTTTGCGCAGCTTCTCTCATGGCGATGGACAGCCCGGCATTGTCGCCTGAGAGAAGCATCACGGTAAGAGGAGAATCCGAATCGCCGGGAGTCGCGTCCGATGGAAAAGGAGCGCCCGATTGAGGAGCGGAAAAACCGTCCAAGGAAAAAAACCGGTCAAAACAGGCATCAAAGATCTCCTTTTCATGCCTGGACTTTGCCAGGGCGACAGATAGTGCGTCCTGAAGGACCTTCCTGTCCCGATAGCCCACAAGTGCGGCGGCCCGCATGGCGTCCATGCTCTCAGTCGGTGATATCCGCACACCGGAACCCCTGAGGGCGACCATCAGATCGCATAAGACCTGTTCCATCCTTCTTTCACCTCAGATCTATCGAATAGCCTTCTCAGCTATTTGATAGAGAGAGCCCTTTACTATCTCAATGTCGGCCTCAAATTTCAAAAAGATATTGAGGGTATCTTTGATCACATCCGGGCTCAGACGGGTGGCATTGAGAATCATCAGGACCTTGGCCCAGTCAATGGTCTCACTGACAGAGGGGACTTTTCTTAGATCCAGCCCCCTGACCTGCTGGATAAAAGAGACCAACTGCCCCCTGAGCTTTTCTGGAACATCGGGGGCTCGAACCCGAATGATCTCCTGTTCCAGCTTGGGATCGGGGAAGGGGATGAAGAGATGAAGACACCGGCGTTTGAGGGCCTCGCTCATTTCCCTGGTATTGTTGCTCGTGAGAAACACATAGGGTTTTGATATTGCACGGATCGTACCCAACTCCGGGACAGATACCTGAAAATCCGACAGGACCTCCAACAGAAAGGCCTCGAATTCCTGGTCTGACTTGTCAACCTCATCCACCAAAAGCACGGCGCCTTCCTTATGCTGAAGGGCCTGGAGCAAGGGCCTTGGGGCAAGAAAATGAGAGGAGAAGAAGATGTCATCGTATTGGTGAACCTTGGCGATGGAATCTGCCAGGCCTTCCACGCCCTCAAGAAGATCGTTCAATTTATCTTTGAGGATCTGGGTGTAGAGCAACTGCTTGCCATATTTCCATTCATACAGGGCCTTTGATTCGTCAAGCCCCTCATAGCACTGCAGCCGGATGAGTGGCATATCTAAGTACGCGGCAGCGGCCTTGGCAAGCTCTGTTTTGCCAACGCCCGCAGGCCCTTCCACGAGGATCGGCTTTGCCAGATGATGGGCAAGATACAGGGTGGTCGCAATCTGCCGGCTGCAGACATATCCGACATCCTGAAACCCCCTCCGGACATCCTCAATCGCCTCAAACTTCTTGTTATCCATTCCCATGCAAGACCTCCGCTCCTCATGTCGCTGACAGGCCCGTGTTCACGCCTGCAGCAAATCGCTTGCGAAATGACGCTCTCTCACAATAGTTGAATCGTTGAGTGGTTGCATCCTGAAAAAGCATACCAGATTCAGCCGGGGGCTTCAAACAGAGGATGACCGCCCCTCCATCACTCATAAGCGTTTAAGGTATCAGGAGACAGCCTCGATTTCAAGGGTATCTTCACAACCAAATACCCTTGACATTAATATGTTAGTCTAATATACATATATACTATTAGCCATA
>CAZACO010000079.1:0-1500 GCA_964483185.1 uncultured Desulfobacteraceae bacterium | reverse complement strand
AAGATCAAACAGAACCGAATGTATGAAAATATCGTGAACCAGGTCCTCGAAGCCATATTCAGGGGCGACCTTCAGCCAGATGACAAGCTCCCCTCTGAAAAGGAACTGGGGGAGATCTTCGGGGTCAGCCGCGTCACGGTCCGAGAGGCCATACGATCTCTTGAACAGTTCGGCGTTATTGTGGTCAGGCAGGGGAGTCGCGGGGGCGCCTATGTCAAAAAAATGGACCTCAATGCCGTTGTCAGCCAGATAGGAAACGCCCTCAAGATGACCACTGTGACCTTTCCCCACTTGGCCAGGGCCAGGGCAGTCCTAGAGAGGGAAATATTGAGCGAAATGATCCCCTCAAAGATTACCAAAAAAGATTGTCAACGGTTGGCCGAGAATGTCGATAGGGCTGAAGCCCATTTCCTGGAAAACGAGAGCAGCAAGAGGCTCCGCACCAACTTCGGATTTCACACCATGTTGGCTGAAATCACGGAGAATCCGATCATCATCCTGATGCACAAGGTCATTGTGGATCTGTCCGTCTCTTTCTTCGAGAATGTCGAGGCCACAGAACCCATGGTCAAAAAGACCCTCGGCCAGCACAGACAGATCCTCGACCTCCTGGAACAGGGGGAATTCGAAGAGGCGGGGAAGGTCTGTTTTCAGCATATCCAGGATGTCAGCGCAACCATCGTGGAAAAATCCAAACAGCAATCGCTACTGGTCTCAAGGAGGATCTGATTTGGAAAGAGATTTCTATTTGGTGCCCGAATTGAACAGGATGTCGCACGAAGAGATATGCCGATACCAGGAGAAAAAGCTCACCAGGCAACTGGAATACTGCTACCAGGCTTCGGAGTTTTACCGGCAAAAATTCGATGACGCCGGCGCAAAACCGGGCGACATCCGGACCATAGAGGATCTGCGAAATCTTCCCATCTTCATGGTCAAAGATGATGAAAGAAAGAGCGCCGAGGAATCCCTTCAAAAATATGGCCACCCGTTCGGTCTTCATCTCTGCGCCCCGGTTGAAAACCTATACCTGACAGGGACCACGTCCGGGACCACGGGGACGCCCACGTTCAGTTACACCTTTACCGAAAAAGACATTAATTTTGTCGGGCGTCATCTCGGGCACCGGCTCTCCCTGGCAGGCATCGGCAAAGGGGACAGGGTCGTCTTCTTTTTTGCCCTCGGCATTTATGCCACCACCATGACCCTTTGGGGACTCAGGTGGCTGGGGGCCCTCCCGATCGACATTGACGCGAGGGCCGGAACCGACATCCTCCTCCAGTTTATTGAACTGACCCGTCCCACCTACCTGGCCTGCACCCCTTCCCTGGCCGCGTTCCTTGTCGAGAAATCACCTAAGGTCCTGAACAAACCGGTGGAGGCCTTCGGGCTTAAGGGGTTGCTGACAACCGGAGAGGTTGGCATCGCCATTCCGGAGATAAAAAGTGGACTCGAATCGGCCTACGGGTGCAGGGCATGGGACTACTGGTCCCCCTGCGG
>CAZACO010000078.1:0-10337 GCA_964483185.1 uncultured Desulfobacteraceae bacterium | reverse complement strand
TAGCTTATAAACCATCAACTCAGAAAAGGAGGCAGTCATGTCATTGATAACAATGGTCTCGCCTGAGACGGCAGAAGGGCAGATCGCACAGGCCTACAAGCCCTTCCTGGACGCGATCGGCGTTGTTCCGAAACCCTTAGAAATGATGAGCGTGAGCCCTGGTTTACTCAAGATTCAAGCCGAGACCATCGGCTACTTCATGCAACACCCGGCACTTGGCCTTCCTCTTCTGACCTTTATCCGGCTGCTGGTATCGGTTGCGTATGATTATGAGTACTGTATAGGGTTTAACTCAGGACTTCTCAAGTCGCAGGGGATCAGTGAGGATCTCTTGTCCTCGGTCAAAACAGATCCTTCCCAGGCCCCCCTCGAAGAAAAAGATAAGGCCATGCTCCTGTTTGTGTTGAAGGCCGTAAAGACCCCTGAGGCGGTTGAACAGAATGATGTCAAAGGGTTACTTGAAATGGGCTGGAGCGAAAAGGATATTTTCGACGCGGTGTACCACGGCATGGGCATGATTGGGCCAAGCAAGATGTTTAAGGCCTTTAAAATAGGAGATGGGTAACAGGAGTCCTTCCCTTTTCTCTTCCATGACACAAATCATCGCCCCGATTGCACGCACCTTAGGATTGTAAATGGGAACACGATTGCCCATATCGGAGACCCTTAAGGGAGTTTGGATGAGAATAGGAACCCTTATGGTCATGGCTTCAGCCCTTTTTTGGTCTGGCGGTTGCACCGTCATCTCAAAAGAGGTCCTCAAAGAGGTCAACAGGGATATTACGTTTGCTGAGTTAATAAAAGGTCCCCTATTGTATCTGGGTCAGACCGTCCTCTTAGGAGGGGTTATTGTAAAAGTGACATACGATCAGGACGGGACCCTCCTGGAAATGTATCAGACCGAGATGGACTGGGAAGAGAGACCGGTCAACCTGGATGTATCAGAAGGACGCTTTCTGGCGCTATATACCGGATTCCTTGACAGCGAGATCTATAGCAAAGGCCGGAAAGTCACCGTCGCAGGCATTGTCAATGGCGTCAAAACAATGAAATTGGGGGAAATCGACTATCATTACCCCTTTCTCCTCATCAGGGACATCCATCTCTGGAAGAAGGAAAAACCGGAAATCCGTGACCCCTATCTCTGGTATCCATGGGGCATGTGGGGTCCATGGGGCATGTGGGGACCCTGGGGTCCCTGGTACTATCCTTACTGGCGGTATTGACCCGAAAATCTGGGAACGCGCCGGGCCCTGCCGAGAGCAATCGATACCTCATCTCCAGGGCCGGCTTCTGCATCTTCCATATATTCCTTGATCTGACAGCAAAGATGCGTTAGGTTTTGCACCCGCCTGAATCCATCTGTCCACATTCTGTAAAAGCGGGAGGGAGGGGCCGGTTTTTTCAGTGCTTTATGGAGTTAGCAAATAAGTCTTGTGCAATATACACAAGAAATTCTCTAAAATTACCGGAAGGCTCCGCTGAAGCGGGGTGAAAAAGATGAATCCCGCTGCGGGACTGTCAGCGGGATTCATCGAACGTCCAATCATGCCAAGGCGTGAAAGAACAAACATCAACTTTAGTCACTTTAGGCACTTTAGCTCACTTTAGGCACTTTTCCGGCTAACAAAGACCATTGAGCGACCATGATCGCCAGCCCTAACAGCGTCACCATCGATCTGTCCGCCCTGGCCCGAAATCTCCGCCAGATCAGAACCCTGGTCAGCAGGGATACCCGGATCATGGGTGTTGTGAAATCGGACGCGTACGGCCACGGTCTTCTGGAGGTTGGAAAGGCCCTCGAGAGAAACGGAATTGATTGCCTCGGGGTCGCCTATCTCCATGAGGCACTCGATCTCAGGGAGGGAGGCGTCCGGGTGCCGATTGTGATCCTGTGTGGGATACGGACGAGGGAGGAATCGTGCCAGGTGCTTGAAAAGGGACTTACCCCCGTGCTCTACGACCCGTCAGTGGCTGAGATCCTGTTCCAGGAATGCCTGAGACAGGGAAAAAGGGTCCGGATCCATCTGAAAGTGGACACGGGCATGGGCCGGTTAGGGATCCCTTACAGCGATATCGGCCCGTTTCTCCAGGAGATCATCTCCTTCAAGAGCCTGGAGATTGAGGCGTTGACCTCTCATCTTGCAACGGCGGATGAGCCCGATATACGGTTCTCAGAGGATCAGGTCGAGCGATTCGAGCAGGCCATTTCCCTTGGGCGGTCCCTGGGTCTCCAACTGCCGCTCAACAATATGGCGAACAGCGCAGGGATCATGCGTCATAAAAGGTTCCACTTTGGCATGGTTCGGCCCGGCATTATGCTGTACGGTGGACTCCCTTCGCCAGGCCTTGTCAGCCCCGCGCCATTGGCGCCTGTCATGCACTTGAGGGCCCAGGTGGTCCAGGTCAGAGACCTGCCCGACAAGACCCCTGTAAGCTACGGGAGGACCTACCATACAGAAGGCCCGTGCAGGATCGCCGTCATCTCTGCCGGGTACAGTGACGGGTTGCCAAGGAAGTTGTCCAACAGGGGGAAAGTCCTTGTCGGGGGGAGAAAAGCGGATATTGTAGGGACTCTCTGCATGAATCTTACGGTCTGTGATATCACCGGCCACAAGGGCGTCAAACCTGGTGACGAAGCTGTCCTTCTGGGTTCGCAGGGTGGGGAATGCATCAAGGGGGATGACATCGCGAGATATGCGGGCACGATCTCCTACGAGATATTCTGCGCCATAGGCCGGAAAAATATAAGGAAATATATATCATGAAGAACAGGGTGGATGCCGTTTTGAAGGCAACAATCGATGATTGCTTTGAGCGGGGGCTCCTTTCACGGACACCTGTCCCCGGCTATGTCATAGAGATTCCAAACAACCCCGCACATGGTCATTTTGCAACCAATGTTTCCATGGTGCTCGCGTCCAGCCAGAGACGCAAGCCGTTTGATATTGCAAAGACGATCGTCGACAATCTGAAAGATGCCGAGCACCTCCTTGAATCAGCGGACATCGCCGGCCCCGGATTTATCAACTTCAGAATCAGGGCAGAGCACTGGTGCAGGCTTCTGGCCGCAACTGTGAAACGTAAAGCGGACTACGGCCGGAACGATGCCGGCAAGGGGGAAAAGGTCCTGGTTGAATTTGTCAGCGCCAACCCCACCGGACCCCTCCATCTGGGTCATGGCCGGGGTGCCGCCCTGGGCGACACCCTCTGCAGGATTCTTTCGTTTTGCGGCCATGACGTGGTCCGGGAGTTTTATATCAACGATGCCGGCGCCCAGGTCAGGCTCTTGGGTGAGTCCATTTACAGCCGTTTCAGGCAGATCACGGAGCCCGATTACCCCTTCCCTGAAAACGGGTATCATGGGGAGTATATCCTCGACCTGGCCGATGTCATTTCCCGAGGAACAGATCTGAACGATCTTGCAGAGGAAGAGGCCATCGCCAGCTGCGCGCAGAAGGGGAAGGAGATGATGCTGGAAGAGATCGAAGAGGACCTGGCCCGTTTCAGGGTCGCCTTTGACATCTGGTCCAGCGAAACAGCCCTCCACCAGTCAGGTCTTCTCCGGGACACCCTGGAGGTGATCCGGGGAGACGGTTATCTCTATGAAAAGGATGGGGCCACCTGGATCAGAACGTCTGATTTCGGGGATGATAAGGACAGGGTGATCCGTAAGAAAGACGGCCAGTTTACCTATTTTGCCTCTGACATCGCTTACCATTTGCAAAAACATGGAAAAGGCTTTACAAGAGCGGTCAACATATGGGGGGCCGACCACCATGGGTATGTCCCGCGGATGAGGGCCGCGCTTTCGGCGCACGGGGTTTCAGGAGCGTGGCTTTCAGTGATGCTGATTCAATTGGTGAAACTCTGGGAAGGCGGTCAGGAGATCAGGATGTCGAAACGGGCGGGGAGTTTTGTCACGCTCAGGGAATTGATGGATGCCGTCGGAGTGGATGCGGTTCGATTTGTATTCCTCACAAAGAATCACGATTCCCCCCTTGATTTTGACATGGATCTTGTGAAAAAAAGGGACAGTGACAACCCGGTTTATTATGTGCAGTACGCCCATGCCAGGATATGCAGCATTTTCAGGAAGGCCGAAAGCGAAGGGATCCTGCTCCCGGATCCACCGGGTGATCTCTCCAGGCACCTGGTATTAGAAGACGAACTGGCAATTATCAGGGTAATGGCAGGTTTTCCATCCCTCCTGATGGAGATCTGCGCGACACTGGAACCCCATCGGCTGACCTATTATCTCACGGATCTCGCGGCGCTGTTTCACAGGTATTTCAATCTGGGGACAAAAATCCCCGAAAACCGGATTGTTACAGGTGACAAGGCCTTGACCCAGGCAAGGCTGGTTTTGGCTGAAGGGATAAGGACCGTCATCGCCAACGGCTTGAAACTACTCGGGATCAATGCCCCCCAAAAGATGTGAATTGAGGAATTCCTGACGCCATCAACGTTTCAACTTGGGACTCAATATTAAAGGCGGGCTTTTTTCCCATAGCCAGAGACTCCGCGCATCCAAAACGATGGTTTCAACAGGATCGTACCAGATATGGGCGAAAAAGAACCGAAGGCAGGGAAGAGAGGAAAAAGATATCAGTTCGAGCTGTCCCGCACCTCCATTTTTTTTTGGAGCGCGGGGCTCTTTATCCTCCTGGCGTGGATTTTTACCCTGGGGGTCCTTGCAGGGAGGGGGCTTTTGCCCGGAGGCGTCAAGACCTTAGCTGAACTGAAGATTCAGATCGCCAAACTCCAGCAGATAATCACCAAGAAGGATCGATCTGAACTGGGGCGGATAAGGGAATTGCAGAAAGATCCGAAATTTGCATTCTTCGATGAGCTTTCTGTCAAAAAAAGTGAACCTGTCAAAGGACAGAACCTTTCCTCCAAAAAGGAGACACCCTCTGGCAGGGGGCGCGAAAAAGCCGAAGCGTCCAAGTCCCCAATGAAATATGTTGTGCAGGTCGCGTCCTTGGAGACGGAGGCCAAGGCAACGAAGATGGTCAACCGATTGACCGGGCAGGGATATCCCGCCTATTTTTACAAGGTTTTTATAAAAGGGCATGAGTATTACCGGATAAGGTGTGGTACATTTAAAACCAAAGAGGAAGCTCTCAATACCAAGAAGCGTTTGGCCGAAAAAGAAAAACTCACCGGATTTGTCAAACAGGTCGATGGGAGCTGAAAGTCAGTACCTAAAGTGCCTGAAGTGAGCTAAAATGGCTAAAGTTCAAAAGCGGCATCTGAATGGTTCGTTGCAAACGTTGTTAACCCCGCCTGCCCCGTGCAATTTCGAAGAACTTATTTCACCGGGGTAGCTCCGGAAGATGGTACGGGAACACCATTGCGTGAATTGTAAGGTATAATGATGATAGATGAAACAGAACCGTATCCCTTGATAAGGAAGGCTGTGGCAGCGGATATTGAAACGGTGCACAAGATCCTTAACTTCTTCGCAGAGAAAGGCCTTCTTTTGCCAAGATCCTTGAGTGAGCTCTACGAACATTTAAGGCAGTATTTTGTTCTGAAAATGGATCCGGGAGGCATTGTCCAGGGTGTTTGCGGGTTAGGTATATGTTGGAAGGATCTGGCAGAGATTGAATCTTTGGCCATCGCTGAAGCGCATCAGGGCAAAGGATTCGGTCGACAGCTTGTTGAGGCATGTCTGAAAGAGGCAAGGCTGCTCGAACTCAACAGGGTGTTCACCCTCACATATGTGCCAGCTTTTTTTACTAAATTTGGATTTAAAGAGATTGAGAAATCCTGCCTCCCTCAGAAGATATGGGCTGATTGCCTCAAATGCCCCAAGTTTCCTGACTGCGATGAGACAGCATTGATGCTCGATCTCAAGGAGTCAGCTATTTAGACTAAACGAAAACCCTGGGTCGGTTTTCCGGCCCGCAGGGATTTCAAAATGCCTGACCGAAAAATCCTTTCGGTCAGGCACTACGTAACCGTGTGGCCCTATAAGGAGGGTGCTATGTTTGGTATCGGTATGCCCGAACTGATCATTATTTTGGTGATCGCGTTGATCGTCATCGGTCCCAAGAAACTGCCCGATCTGGCAAAGGCCCTTGGAAAAGGGATGTCCGAATTCAAAAAGGCGACCCAGGAAATTAAGGGAAGCCTGAACCTGGAGGAGGAATTGAAAGGGGCAAAAGAGGATTTAATAGATTCCGTCAGCGGTTTGGATAAACCGGCGGATCTGGAGTATCAGACGCCCCCTGACGATGAAAAGCCAAAGTATGAAGACTTCGACGAGATGCTGGAAGATTACGATAACCTAAAGGAAAAAGAGGAGAAAAAGGAAGCGCCTCCGAAGGAAACGGCAGCGGAAAACACCTCAGACACCAGAGCGGAGAAAAGCCAGGATGACGGATGATGATAAACAGCCTTTTTTGGGTCATTTGGAGGAATTGCGACGGAGGCTTGTCGCGTGCGCGATTGCCATAGGGGTAGGATTTGTCGCTTCATACGCGTTTTCTGAAAGGCTGTTCAACGTATTGATCATGCCCCTCAAAGCGGTGATGCCGGAAGGTGATCGCCTCATCTTCACAAACCTGCCCGAGATGTTTTTTACGTATCTGAAGGTCGCCTTTTTAGCAGGCGTTCTGCTGGTGGCCCCTTTTATTTTTTACCAGTTATGGATGTTTATTGCCCCCGGCCTTTACAGGAGTGAAAAAAAATATGTGATCCCGTTTGTGGTGGCCTCGACGATCCTATTCGTGGGAGGAGCTCTCTTCGGCTATTTTATTGTCTTCCCTTTCGGGTTTAAGTTCTTCATCGGGTTTTCCAATGAGTATGTAAAGGCCCTCCCGTCCGTCAAGCAGTATTTCTCTTTTGCGATCAAACTCCTGTTCGCCTTCGGCCTTGTCTTTGAACTTCCTGTGGTCATTTTCTTTTTGACAAAGATGGGGGTTGTTACGCCGGAATTTTTGCGAAAGAAACGGAAGTATGCCATCCTGTTAACGTTTGTTTTAGCCGCCATATTGACCCCGCCGGACGTCATTACCCAACTCATGATGGCAGCTCCTCTGATCGTATTGTACGAGATAGGGATCCTGGTTTCCATGACGGCGCGGAAGAAAAAAGAAGAAAAGCTGGAAGGAGAGAAAGCGGAGGAAAAAGGGGAAAAGGAGGAAGACGTGTCGGGTTAAGGAGACCCTTTATTCGATATCCGGACGCGCCTCTCCGGGCGGTAGGTTCGAGACAACGTGACGGCCAACCGCTAATTCAGCAAAGCCATGGAGTTTCCTGAGATCTTTAATAATATCGGTTTCTTCTCTGCTTCGCCCCGGGAGTCAAACGCGATGGTGCCGGAAACGCCTTTAAAACTTTTCAATTGAAGCAATGCCTTTACCAGGTCTCTTCTCGTTCGTATCGGTTCCTCTGAGAGCAGTTTCTTTAACAGACGGATGGTATCGTATCCATTGGCAGCCAACATACCGGGATCCACGTCAAAATCCTCTCTATACGCTTTAACGAATGCCCGGGCGCCCGGCTCCCCGGAATTTACACTAAATCCCGAACAAAAAATGGACCCCTGGATGTAATCCTTTGCCATTTCGATCAATTTGGGAGATTGCCAGGCGCTTGTTCCCAGGAGTTGGACCCCGAGGACATCATGGAAGGCTAATTGTGGCGCGATCATGGCCACACGCTGAAAGTTATCCGGTATAAAAACGGCATCGAAATCTATGATAGGCTCTGGTTTTTCCGAATATATGATGGACTCTTCGTCTTCCGGGGTCCGCATATCCTCAAGTTTTTTTACCAAGGAACTGGGTCTCGGGCCGTAAAGACCTACCATCTTCTTGATCTGGTCGGCAAAATCCGTATCATCCACCCCATAAGACTCTACCGCGGTCACTGTTCCGCCCATATGATCTAATCTGTCCCAGAAGATGTTCATGCAGTAACGGCCATAGGCATTATCCGGATACAAGATCCCAAAACGATTCATCCCCATTTGGCCGACTGCAACGTCGAGAAGTCCTTCTATCTCTTGGGCGGGAGTCAGAAGATTGCGAAAAACCATCTCGCCCTCTTCTACGATCCCCTCCCTCTGGGTCAGGGTGATGATCGGGACACCCATTTTCTGGGCCTTCTTGGCCGCAGCCATGGCTGTCCTGCTCGAAACAGGGCCGATGACCGCCATGACCTTCTCATTATTGCCCAGGTTTTCAAGCGCTGCTAATGCCGCTTCCGGACTCCCTTGGGTATCTCTTATCAGCAATTCCAGACCCGCTTGCCCGGACGGATCACCGTGCATGCCCAGTCCGAGTTGGATTCCTTTTAAAACCTCCTCGCCGTAGATGGAAAAAGGGCCACTGAGGGGAAGTAAACACCCGAGTACGCCCTGTTTAACCGCCATCTCTTCCCCTGAACGTTTCAAAAGCGTTTTCCCTTCGGAAAGCCACGTTTCGTCCTGGGTGGAATGAATCAGGGATGTTGCCGCCCTTTCTGCCTGTTCCGGCTTTCCCTGTTCGAGGTAAATGGAGGTCATCCTGTAATAGATTTTCGGGGCGTAAGGGGTTCCCGCAGCATCTCTTGCAAATTGCTCGAGCAACACCGGCCCACTGCTTGATATCAGTTTATCCAGGTTTTCATCGATCCGGGCCACCCGTTGGGGGTCATCTGCCCACGACGCTTTCGCCATGAGCCACCAGTGGAAGGCCTCAGCCTTGTCACCCAAGGCATCGAAGTTGTCACCCAACAGTATGAGGATATCTTTTTTCAAGGGATGATCGGGATATCCATCAAGCCACTTCAGTGCTTCGGTTGCAGAACGCCTGTGCTCGCCAATACGGGAATAGATGTTCGCTATCTCATAACGGACGCCTGGTATCCAGGTGAAACCGGGGTATTCTTGAGAAATCGCTTCTAAGACAGAAATGGCCTTTTGGGGTTGGTTGAGCTTGAGATATATTTCAGATGTTCGCTTGAGGGCCAGGGCGGATCTTTCGCCCTTGGGCGCATCCTTAAGAAAGGCCCCGTATGCATCCAGGGCCTTTTCTAACTCACCCTTCTCCATGTACCCCTCGGCAAGGACAAACAGGTCCGGCCGAACCTCCTTAACCTCGACACGGGGGGGGGGCGCTTTAGGCTGACATGCAGCCAGAAAAAAGGCTATCCCTGCCATGAGAGTGGGGATAGCCTTTTTTGACAAAGAAAACCTGTGGATCACTTCTGCACTTCCTCAAAATCGGCATCCACCACATCGTCATCCTTTGAAGACCCTGTTGCGGATTCAGGGCCGGGCCCGCCTGCAGCCTGTGCCTGATCCTGAGTTGACCTTGCATACATGGTCTCGGCCAGTTTGTGGGAGGCCTGGGTGAGTTCTTCGGTAAGTCGCTTGATCTCCTCTGTATTATCCCCTTCAGCGGCCTTTTTCAAGTTGTCGATCACCTGGTTGATGTTCGTCTTTGAGGCCTCATCCAATTTATCGCCCACTTCCTTTACAGACTTCTCTGTAGAGTAGATCAGAGAATCGGCCATGTTCCGGGCATCGATCAGTTCCCTTTTCTTTTTATCTTCGTCTGCGTGCATTTCTGCGTCTTTGACAAGTTTTTCGATCTCCTCCTCGCTCAGGCCACTGGAGGCGGTAATCTTGATCGATTGCTCTTTGCCTGTCCCCATATCCTTTGCAGATACACTCACGATCCCGTTGGCATCAATATCGAAGGTCACCTCGATCTGGGGGATACCCCTCGGGGCCGGCGGGATGCCCACTAATTGAAACCTGCCCAAGGTCTTGTTATTGGCAGCCATCTCCCGTTCTCCCTGGAGCACATGGATCTCAACCGCAGGCTGGTTGTCGGCCGCTGTTGAAAAGACCTGGCTCTTTTTGGTAGGGATGGTAGTATTCTTTTCAATCAGTTTGGTAAAAACACCGCCCAACGTCTCGATGCCCAACGAAAGAGGCGTTACATCAAGGAGGAGGACATCCTTGACCTCACCCTTTAGGACACCGCCCTGGATCGCAGCGCCAACAGCTACCACTTCGTCAGGATTCACGCCCTTGTTCGGCTGCTGGCCAAAAATTTCTTTAACCTTTTCCTGGACCTTGGGCATACGGGTCATGCCCCCGACCAGGATCACTTCATCGATGTCACTCGCTGAAAGACCTGCATCTTTCATGGCCATATTACAAGGACCGACGACCTTTTGAATCAGATCATCCACCAGGCTTTCCAATTTTGCACGGGTCAGCTTGATGTTCAGATGTTTGGGTCCGCTGGCATCGGCGGTAATAAACGGGAGATTGACGTCGGTCTCCATGGAGCCCGACAGCTCTATCTTGGCCTTTTCAGCGCCTTCTTTCA
>CAZACO010000077.1:0-10402 GCA_964483185.1 uncultured Desulfobacteraceae bacterium | reverse complement strand
ACGAGGCCCCGGGCGGAATCATCATAGACAGCCTGACCGGCGCGGTCCTCTATACGGATAAACTCAAAAAGATGAAGGCGGCGACGGTTACTGAAGCGTGCCCCTTCAACATCCCGCGGGCACAAAAGGGGACAGGGTATCTCTCCAAGTGCACCATGTGTGTTGACAGGGTCCATAACGGTCTCCTGCCGGCCTGCGTCAAGACCTGCCCCACAGGGGCCATGAACTTTGGAGACAGGGACAAGATGGTTGCCCTGGCCAAGAAACGGTTTGACGAGGTCAAATCCAAATTCCCCAAGGCCACACTCACCGGCCTTGAAGATCTCAGGGTCTTCTATCTCCTGGCCGCCGAACCCAAGGCCTACTATACCTATGCCAAAGTAGACAGCCTCCCGGGTGGGATGGACAGGAAGATGGCCCTCAAGAAGATCGGTAGATCTCTCAAGGACCTCTCCAGGGAGTGGGATGTGATCAACAAACTGGCCAGTTAGGTGGGCCGGCTTGATCTCTGACAGGAAAAGGGGCGCCCTGAGGGTGCCCCTTTTCTGTCTCGGCCGATCTTTGCTTTACACCGTGCTTTTTTCGTAGGCATTCAAAGGTTCAGGGTTTCCTTTTGAACCCGAGACCGGCTACCTTTTTTCAAAAGGATAGACACCATGAAGAGGCTTATTGTTTGCGTTGTAGGAATTTGGATGGGGTTCAGCATCTTTCCTCAAGCCCTGGCCGCAGATGGGCCCCGTCCCGGTGAACCCCTCCCGTCCATCACCCTCCCGGTTCCTGAGAGTCCGGCTCAAAAGGACTACCTGGGCCTTTCAGGAGGCGGCCCCTTTAAAATTTCTCAAATAAATGCCCGGATCGTCATCATCGAGATCTTCAGCATGTATTGCCCCCATTGCCAGAAAGAAGCGCCGATGGTGAACCGCCTTTACGAAAAGATAGAGAACACCCCCTCGTTAAAGGGAAAAATCAAGGTGATCGGCATTGGGGTCGGTAATTCACCGTTTGAGGTGGATGTTTTCAGAAAGCGGTATCTTATCCCCTTCCCTCTTTTTCCAGATGTTGATTTTGTCGTCCATAAGGCCTTTGGGGAAGTCAGGACGCCCTGTTTCGTGGGGGTCCGGTTGGATAAGGACGGGACGGATCGGGTGATCTACGACAAGGTAGGCGGCCTGGAGGGGGTTGATCATTTTCTGGACCTGATTCTCAAAGCGTCAGGACTTGACCCGGAGAAGTGACATGAAAAGAATTGTCTTTGCCCTGCTGCTGGGCTGGGCTGCCGTTTTCGCTATGGGAACCAGCGGATACGGACAATCGGATGCCTTTAAAGAAAATATATACGACCCAGGCCCCATGAAACCTAAAGACAGCGAGCTGAAGGTCAGGGTCGGGGAGAAGGCCCCTGATTTCTCTCTTCCCGCGGTATCAGGGGGCGAGGTCTCGCTATCCCGGTTCCAGGGAAAAAAGAATGTGGTCATCTCTTTTGTACCGGCAGCGTGGACCCCCGTGTGCTCTGACCAGTGGCCGGGATACAACATTGTCAAGTACCTCTTTGACCAGCAGGATGCCGTCCTTATCGGCATCACTGTGGACAATGTCCCCACCCTTTTTGCGTGGACCCGTCAGATGGGAAAACTCTGGTTTCCCGTGCTGTCTGACTTCTGGCCCCACGGTGCCGTGGCAGACAGGTATGGCGTATTGCGCTCCGACGGTGTTTCCGAGAGGGCCCTGTTTGTCATCGACAAAAAGGGGATCATCAGGTACATCGACGTCCATGATATCAACAAAAGGCCTCACCTCGAGATCCTGGCAAGGGAACTCGATAAACTCCCCAAGTAGGAGCGCGCGCTCTGACGAGGCTCAGTTCCAAGGGCTCATGATATCCCCCCAGACCAACGAATATCGGCCTTCTTTTCACGGCCACGGGAGATAAATCCAACGGGAGACAGATACGAGAGACTTAGGAAAAAAGAGGATGCTCAGATCGGGCATCTCCTTTTTTCTTGACAAAAAGCAATATTCCGGATAAATATTTTTTTATCCGGCTTCCTTCAGTCGATGCTCGGATAGAGTTTATTTTGATATTGTTTTACCCTATTTGATCTTCCTGATTATAGCTCTTAGAAATTAAGATACCTTCTCTGACCGAACCTGACCGAACCTGTCAGCTCGTGGAGGGGAAGACCGGGGTACAATGACCGTGCCCAGCCTGCCTCTGCCGGGATGGACGGTGCTGAGAGGTGAAATATAGAGGGTTTAATGACGCCATTGCCACAGGGATTGTCCCGGCCGCTGCGTCTTTGGCGTTGTTTGAACACGCAATTGTTAACCAGCATCAGGAGGTGCCGCATGAAAGAGGAAAAGGAATTCTACGAAAGGCTTGAAAAAAAGGGGATCTCAAGAAGGGATTTCATGAAATTCTGCGGTGTACTGACTGCTACCATGGGCCTTTCTACGTCATTTATCCCCAAGGTTGCAGAGGTGTTTGCCGCGCCAAAGCAGAGACCGCCGGTCATCTGGCTTCACTTTGCTGAGTGTACAGGCTGCTCTGAGGCCGTGCTCAGGTCCATGTATCCATGGATCGATGAGATTGTCATAGACATCCTCGATATTGCATACCACGAAACCATTATGGCCGCAGCCGGGACACAGGCCGAAGATCTCCTCCACTCATCCGTCAAGAAATATGACGGCAAGTTCATCTGTGTGGTGGAAGGGGCTATCGCCACCAAATACAACGGTGCCTACGGAAAGATCGCCGGCCGGACATTCCTGGAAATCGCCAAGGATGTATGCCCCAAGGCCGCTGCTGTCATCTGTATCGGCGCCTGCTCATCCTACGGAGGAATACAGGCTGCCAAACCCAATCCCGGCGGATACAAAGGGGTCGGCGAGGCCTTGGGAATCAAGACGGTCAATATCCCCGGTTGCCCGCCCAATCCGATCAATTTTGTGGGGACCGTCGTCAACTACCTTCTCTTAGGCAAACTCCCGGCCCTCGACGATCTTGGCAGGCCGCTCTTCGCTTATGGCAAGACCATTCATGACCAATGCCCCAGAAGGGCCCATTATGAAAATGATGAATTTGTAGAGGAATTCGGCTCAAAAGAGGCCGCGATGGGTTACTGCCTCTACAAGATGGGCTGCAAGGGACCGGACACCTACAACAACTGCCCTATTGCCAAGTTTAACGAGGGTACAAGCTGGCCCGTTGAAGCAGGACATCCCTGCATCGGCTGCAGTGAACCAGACTTCTGGGACAAGATGACCCCCTTCTTCAAGGAGAGCAAGTAGGTGAGGGCCGATTGGTCTTAAAAAACAACTCTTAAGAAAAGAGAGGAGATACCATGGGCAAGAGAATTACCATTGATCCGATTACGAGGATAGAAGGCCATCTGCGCATCGAAGTAGAGGTGGAGGGAGGCAAAGTCAAGAATGCCTGGAGCTCTGGTCAGATGTTCCGGGGGATTGAAATTATATTGAGGGGGCGGGACCCGCGTGACGCCCCTCTTTTTGTGCAGCGATCTTGCGGGGTCTGAACGTATACCCATTATCTGTCCTCGGTGAGGGCAGTTGAAGACGCCGTCGGCGTTAAGATCCCTGACAATGCACGTATCATCAGAAACCTGCTCCATGGGGCACAGTTCCAGCACGACCATATCGTCCATTTTTACGGCCTCTCGGCCCTGGACTGGGTCGACGTGGTCAACGCCCTGAAGGCCGACCCCAAAAAGACAGCGGCCCTGGCAGACAATGTGAGTGATGATCCCAAAGGGGGCACTGCCTATTTCAGAGAGGTCCAGCAGAGGATCAAGACCTTTGTGGAGAGCGGCCAGTTAGGTCCTTTCGCAAATGCATACTGGGGGCATCCCGCCTACAAGCTCCCCCCTGAGGCCAATCTGATGGCAGCGGCCCACTATATCGAGGCCCTTCGCCTCCAGGCCAAGGCGGCCAGGATGCACGCCATATTCGGGGCCAAGAACCCTCATCTCCAGTCCCTGGCAGTGGGCGGCGTGACCTGCGTGAAGGATCTTACACCGGATCGCATCGCGGAATTCCTATACCTCTGGAAGGAGACCCAGGATTTTGTAAAACGAGTCTATGTACCTGACATCTTGGCGGTTGCACCGTTTTATAAGGATTGGGGCGCCATCGGAGGGACCACCAATTTCCTGGCCTGGGGGGATCTGCCTGAATCGGCCAAAGAGCCCGAGAGTCTCTTCCTGCCCCGCGGCGTGATCATGAAACGCGATATCAAAGGCGTCAAGATGGCCGTACCCGAAAAGGTCAGCGAACACGTGATCCGTTCATGGTACATGGGGGGCGATGCCAGACATCCCTACAATGGTGAGACCGATCCTATTCAAGGGGATCCCAAATACGATACCTCGGCAAAATACTCCTGGTTGAAGGCCCCCCGCTATGACGACCAGTCGTGTGAAGTCGGTCCGTTGGCCCGGGTGCTTGTGGCCTATGGATATGGGAAAAAGGAGTTTACAGGGCTTGTGAACGGCACCTTGCAGAAGCTCAGCCTGCCCGCTTCAGCCCTGTTCTCCACACTGGGTCGTACGGCCGCACGCGCCTTGGAAACCGTGGCCATTGGGGACGCCATGGAACCATGGATCATGGAGCTTGTGGGGAACCTGAAGAAAGGAAATGCCGAGACCTGCGCATCCTGGACCATGCCCAAAACCGGCAAGGGTTGCGGCCTCAACGATGTGGCCAGGGGATCTCTGGGACACTGGGTCGAGATCGAAGACGGGAAAATCAAAAACTACCAGTACGTGGTGCCCTCCACCTGGAATTTGGGGCCACGCTGCAAGAATGGGAAACTGGGTCCTGTGGAGGAATCTCTCATCGGTACCCCGGTTGCCGACCCCAAAAACCCCTTGGAGGTTATTCGAACCGTCCATTCCTTTGATCCATGCATTGCCTGCGCCGTGCATGTCATAGATCCTGATTCCAACGAGGTCTATAAGGTCAAAGTGCTGTAAACGCATGTCGCACAGACAGCCCTTCAGTCCCTCTTGACGCAGGAGGGCCGAAGGGCTGTTTTGTGGGTAGAATAGGTCATTCCTACAGGGATATGCAGATGCCGCACCTGCCTAAGAGAGCGCGTCCGGAATTCTGGCTCAGGTATATCGTACATCATCCCGTTCAAGTCATCCTCCTGATTGCCCTGATCACCCTCATTTTTGCTTCACACCTGCCCGCCCTGAGATTTGAGACATCCATCTACGGCCTCGCCATCGAGGACCTGCCCGAGACCCTGGCATACAACCGGTTCAAAGAGACATTTGGTTCCGAGGAAATCATACTGGTCGTGGCCAGAACAAAGGGTGTTTTTCATCCCGCGACCTTCGAGCAGATCGAACAACTGGGCCAGTCCCTGTCCCAGATCGATGGGGTAAAAAGGGTCATCAGCCTCCCTGGCATAAAAAAGGCCATGGACATCACGGGCAAGTGGAATCTCGCAGATTTTGAAGGGGTGGTATCCGGCATTGATCTTTTTCAGAGAAATCTCATATCCCGGGACAAAAAAACGACCGTTATCACCCTGATACTCGAGGATATCAAGCAGAAGGACCCGGTCATAGACGCCGTTAAGGGCCTGATCGACGCCTATCAGGACTCATTTTTCCTCTATCAGGTGGGCATGCCGATCGTTTCATCGGCCCTGACACGATTCACACGGCAGGATTTCCTGACCCTGCCCGTGGTGACCTTTTCCCTCATTGCCCTGATTCTCTTCCTCTTCTTCCGCAACTTGCGAGGGATTCTAATACCTTCAGGCACGGTCCTCATCGCCTTGATCTGGACCTTCGGTCTCATGGCCTGGACAGGAACCCCCCTCTCCCTGTTGACCATGATCGTTCCCGTGTTCCTGATCGCCGTAGGCACCGCCTACTGTATGTATATTTTCCCGGAGTATCTCTCTTCCATCGAGTATGCACCCACCCCCCGTGAGGCATCCATTCAATGCTTCAGCCGTCTGGGATTTCCCACCTCCCTTGCCGTGATCACAACGACCATCGGGTTGGGATCGCTCCTCGTCAACAGGGTGAGCGAAATCCGTGAATTTGCGCTTTTCTCGTGCTTTGGGATCCTTTCCCTGCTCATCATCATGCTCAGCTTCCTCCCCGCTGTCATGGGCCTTCTCCCCTTCCCAAAAAGGCCTTCTGGACACGAATCGGATAAAAATCGGCTATGGGATCGGGTCCTTTCAAACATTATCAGGCTCAATCTCCATCACCAGAAGATCACCCTCCCCTTGATAGCGATCATTGCCCTGGCCGGAGGAATCGGTATGTCGCGCATTAAGGTGGAAACAAATCCTGTTGGCTTTTTCAAAAAAGATACGCCTGTAGCCCGGCATTTCAATGATATCTACCAGGATATGTCCGGGAGTTTCCCCCTCAGTGTGGTTGTTGACAGCGGGGAAGACGGCTATTTTGAAAATCCGGAGCATTTGAAAAAGATCGATCAGATTCAACGCTTCCTCAACTCCCTGCCGGGCGTGGACAAGACCATCTCATTTGTGGACTACCTCAAGCTGGTCAACTACGCCTCCAACCAGTACAAGCCGTCATTTTATACCCTGGCCGAAGCGCCTTTTGAGATCCGCATGCTCGTAAACAGCTTCAAGACCATGTTGGGCCAGGATATGCTCCACAGGTTCATGAATCCGGATTTTTCCAAGGCCAATATCATGCTGAGGACCCATATCTCCAGTTCCATCGATTTCCTTACTACCGAGGCCAGGATACGAGACTATCTCAACAAAAACTTTCCAGACAATTTGTCATTTCAGGTGACAGGGTTCGGCATTGTTATTTCCCATAGCAGTCAACTCATTTCCGAGGGTCAGGTCAAGAGCCTCTTTCTGACCCTGATCCTTGTGTTTGCCATCATGTTCTTGCTGTTCATGTCTTACAAGGTCGGCGTCATCGCACTCCTGCCCAACTGCTTTCCCATCATTGTCAGTTTCGGCGTGATGGGATGGTTCGGGATACCCCTGTCCCTGGCAACAAGCCTGATTGCCAGCATTGCCATCGGTCTGGCCGTTGATGACACCATCCACTACCTGGTGCGCTATAACCGGGAGTTCAAAGAGGACCTCAACAAAGAGAAGGCCCTTGACAAGACCGTTCGTCATATGGGAAGGCCGATCATTTTCACCACACTGACCATCAGCCTGGGATTTTCCGTGTTAATCTTCTCCAATTTCAAGCCCACGGCGGTGTTTGGCCTCTTGATGATGATTACCATGTTTTCGGCCTTGATGGCAGATCTCATCCTCCTGCCATCGCTGATGCTCCACGTGGAACTGGTGACCCTCTGGGATCTGCTCAAATTGAAATTGGGCAGTGACCCCCAGAAGGGGATACCCCTCTTCAAGGGGCTGTCCCGCACACAGGTCCATTATGTCCTGATGGCAGGGGCCTTGAAGGTACACGAAAGAGGCGCCATTATATTCAGAAAGGGAGAAGTCAGCGATTCCATGTATGCCATTATTTCGGGTGAAATGGAGGTGGTGGACCTCTCCGAGGACGATCTCAGAGATAAAAGCATGGGTTCAAAGCGGATCATTTCCACCCTGAATGCAGGGGATGTGGTCGGAGAGATGGGGATGATCAGGTCCTGCGAGCGATCGGCCACCGTCATCGCAACAAAAAAGACGGAACTCATCCAGATTAACGACCGAATGATCAAGCGGCTTCAATGGCTCTACCCCCCAACTGCACACAGGTTCTTTTTCAACCTCATGACCATTCTGTGCGACCGTTTGGAGGATCTCACCCAATGTTACTTGGATGAGACGGTCTTCGACAGGCTGAGTGGTCTCTACACGCGCGGTTTTTTTCTCACCATGCTGGAAAAGGAGATCGCCAGATCCCGCAGATACAAGGCACCCCTTTCCCTTCTTATATTCAATCTGGATAACCTGCCGGATCTGAACGCCCGGTATGGTCACCGGGAAGGCGACCGTCTCATCGCAGAGACCGGAAGGCTTCTCAAGCTGCATCTCAGGAAGGAAGACTTCCTCTGCCGTTACGATGAAACGCAGTTTGCCGGGATGCTCACCCACATTGACGCGGACAAGGCCCACGCACTCTGTAACCGGATGAAGACCCTGGTCACCCGAACGCCGTTTCAAATCAACACCGACGCCATTCGCATCAAGATGAGCTTCGGTGTGAGTGCTCTGGCCCCTGGATCAGATGCGGATATGAAGGCATTGGTTTCCGCCGCCGTTGATGCCCTCCGGCAGACAAAGGAGGCCGATCAGGGCAAGAACGAAGATGGACGATGATTTAATGAACTCATTAGGTAGTGCCCATCCATTAATGAAATAAGGGAACTATCAAGTGTCCAATTCAGAAATGCGCAATTTTTTACAAGATCAAGGAAATCAAGGGATTAGGCGGAGACGTACTATCGTACGTCGCACAACGAATCCCGCCGATTGACGCTGAGATTGTGAAAAAGGGCCATTTCTGGATGGACACTAGGTAACGGATAAAACCCTGACGGGGAACCTCCCCTTAAGGAATTCAGGCGTAAGCCTTTTAAGGCCTACGGGATAATGAACTACCCCGCCGCAAGTAGCGGGGAATACAACCCTTGTCCGCCTTTGGCGGATTGAGCAAATATCGATGATGTTTCATGCAGAAATGACTTGCAACATCCGGCAATCTTGCGATATGGTTAATTGATGGAGATAATGACTGATTCAGAAAAGAAACATATCATGGTTCTGGGCGTAGGCAATCTCTTGTTTACGGATGAAGGCGTGGGCATTCATGTGGTGCAAGCCCTGTTGGAGGAGTATACGTTCTCCAAGAATGTATCCATAGAAGATGGTGGGGTCTTGGGCATCAACCTCTTGGGGATTATTTCTCAGGCAGACGAGCTCATCGTTGTGGATGCCATCAGAAACGGCGGACCGCCCGGGACCCTGTACCGGCTTGAGGGGGATGATATACCCAAGCGCATCCTTGCAAAAAATTCCCTTCACCAGGTAGATCTCCTTGAGGCCCTGACCCTCTGCCAGGCCCTTGACAAGGTTCCCGAAACCGTTATCATAGGGGTGGAGCCCCAGGATATCGAGACCCTCGGCCTTGAACTGACGCCCCCTGTCCAGGCAAAATTAGGGGATCTGAAGGCCATGGCATTGAAGGAGCTTGACCGGCTGGGGGCCGACTATTTCAGGAAAAGAGGTGAATCATCATGTGCTTAGCCATCCCGGCCAGGGTCACAAAGATTGACAACCAGATGGGGACCATTGATATGGAGGGCACCCAGAGGGAAGTGAGCCTCCTCCTCCTGGAAGACGCGAAGGTCGGGGACTATGTCATCGTCCATGCAGGCTTTGCCATCCACAAGATCGATGAGGCGGAGGCCACGGAATCGTTGAAGGTGCTGCGTGAACTGGTGTCCTTCATGGACACAGAGGTGACGTAAAGAAGATATTTCCTTGACATGAGTTCTTCTGTTTTACTATGATTGGTTTTACGGGTTTATACGCAGGGAACTGTTGTTCTCAAGGATGTAACACGTCAAGAAATATGGAGAAAAGGAGGTGAAAACGTAGATGAACAAAAGACTTCTAACCCTTTTAACCGTCGTACTTTCAGGGTTTCTTTTCCTCTCTGTGGGTGTCCTTGTAGCTGCTGACGCGCCTGATGAGATTATGCTTGAAAACAAGGGCTATGCAAAGGACAAAAAAGGTCCTGTCAAGTTTAGCCACAAAAAGCATAACACGGATTATAAGATCGCCTGCACAGAATGCCACCATGCGTTCAAAGACGGCAAGAATGTCTGGAAGGAAGGGGATAAGGTAGAGAAGTGCAGCGCATGCCACAATCCCGAGAAAAAGGAAGGTAACGTCATGAAGCTGCAGAATGCCTATCACCGAAACTGCAAGAACTGTCACAAGGCATTGGGTGAGGCAGGAAAACCGACCGGCCCGTTTAAGAAATGTAACGAGTGCCACGCAAAGAAGAAATAATACCGTCTATTTTCAACCCTCTTTAAAAAAAGAAAAAGCCGCCCTCAACCGGGGGCGGCTTTTTCTTTGCCTCAAGAAACCGCCCATGTGGCGGCGTCCCATAATAAAGGCGGTGTCCCATCCCTCTTTGGATGAGACACCGCCTTGAAGATACGTGTGCAAGAAACGCTATACTTCGGTCACAGTAATGGCCTCGTGTTCACACACCTCAATACAGCTTTCACATCCGAGGCATTCTTCCGCATTGACCGGCACAGATTTATCATCCACCAGTTCATAGACATCCACTGGACAAACCTCTATGCATTCCTCACATCCTTCACATTTCTCCGGATCAACAACAACTTCGTAGCCCATATGTCTTAACCTCCTGAATTATAATTAAAAAATCCT
>CAZACO010000076.1:0-10430 GCA_964483185.1 uncultured Desulfobacteraceae bacterium | reverse complement strand
CGGACTGGACAGGTTGCATGTGGGCCTGGAAACGGGCGATGATGTGCTGCTGAAAAGGATAAAAAAAGGGGTTACCAGCGAAGGGCATATTAGCGGGGGCAGAAAGGCGATGGAGGCCGGATTTCAGTTATCCGAATACTGGATGCCGGGGTTGGGGGGGAAAGAGATGTGGGAAGGTCACGCCAAAAATACAGCCCGGGTACTAAGTGTAATAAACCCCGATTATATACGGTCGCGTCCCTTTTTCCCCTCACCCGGTTCCCCTCTTTTTGAGGCCTATAGCAGGGGAGAGTTTCAGCTGTTATCCCCCCGGGAACAGTTGATGGAACTAAAGGTAATGATCGAAGGCCTAAATGTCACCTCAAAGGTCTGTTTTGATCATGCCGGTAATTGCTGGAGAGGAAGACATGGAGGGCTTTTGTTCACTCAAGGCTATGAAGGCTATAAATTTCCAGAAGACAAAAAACGGGTTATACAATTGATCCAAGAGGGGATCGGCGTTTTGCAGCATACCCCCCATTTTCATCCATAGCCGGTCCGGTTCTGTTCATGCTTTTTTGGTCAGTTAGCTATTTGCCCATCCAGAAATGATTTATGGGCACCAAGCAGTTTCCAGATCAGAAATGAGAAATTTTTTGCAAGGTCAAGAAAATCAAGGGAGTAAGGACTTTTTAAAGGAAAAGATTCCGGAGCCAACACTATGGGATTACTGAAAACCCTTTTCAGGCCGAACTCAGAAAAACATGAGCAAAGAGGAGACGACTGCGTCAGGGCCTCGGACTGGGGCATGGCCAAGCTGGCCTATGAAGCGGCCCTGGCCGCCCTTGAAAAGGGGGCGCCCGGTGATGCCGAATCCAAAGCGAGAATCTATGAAAAACTTAACGGATCCATGGATGCCCTGTCGCGCGAACATGTGCAGACCGCCGAAGAACTGATGGAATCCGGATATGACGACGATGCCCGGGAATTGCTCGAACTGGCCTTGGGCCTGACACGGGATACGGCATTACAAGCGGATATCAAAAATAGACTGCGGGGAGTGGAGCGCTCCACATCAATGGCCATTCAACGGGACGCAACCGAATTTGAACCGTTACCTCGGGTGAATGAACAGGTGGATGTCGAGGGTAGCGACGTTGAAACCTTTATGGCCCTTTGCGGAGCGTTGCCTGAAGAGATGCGTTCCGCCTATGTCTCCTACGGCCCCTATTTCCAGGTGGGTTATCTGGCGCTGAACAAGGGAGATTTCGCGTTTGCTGCCGATGCCCTGTCCCGTGCCATGAAAGAAGATCCCTCTCCGGCTTCCTTCATTCCCCTCGAGCTGGCCACGGCCCTTTTGAATTTACAGCGTCTTCATGAAGCAAGGGAATTGTTGGAAACCTTTCTTGAGCATCACCCTGACGTGCTCCCCGGTTATCAGGTCCTCTGCGAGGTCTTCTGGGAAATGGAGGCCTTTGACCTGGCCGAAGCGCTCCTTGAGTCCTGCCCCGAGGGACTTCAAGACTCTTTGGCCTACATCCTGCTTCGCGGTGAAAGTCTGTCTCAGGCCGGCAGGCCTTCGGAAGCCGCGGCCTTTTATCAGGCATTCATGAAACAATACGGACGGAACGACGCCGTTTTAAAGGCCCTGGCAGGGTCATATGAGACCCTTGGAGATCTTGAAAAGGCACGTGACCTCTATATCGAAATCATGAACCAGTGCCAAAGCTGCCACACCCGCGTCGATCCCCTGGTCCAAAGAAAATTGGCGGATATCCGCTTTGATCTGGGTGAGCAGAGCATGAAGGTTCTGGAATCCTACCTGTCTCTGGCCCGAGAGGACCCCTCCGACCGCCCCTTTTACTTTGAACGGATCAGCCAACTCTACACCGCCATGGGGGATGAAGCGGAGGCCCGCCGGTTCCGTGAGTTTGCCCGGCAGGCGGGTGAAGGAAAGGGATAGGCCCATGGCTTTTAACCCGGGCTTTACCGCCCCGCCGAGGATCCCGGAAAACGCCCTCTGCTTTCTCTTCCGGGAGCAAAAGCTGCTCACAAAAAAGGAAGAAGACCGCTATCTTATCCCGCGATCCCGAGATCTGAAGGCCCTTGATCCAAGACCTGAGCCCTTGCATTTCCTCGGTTCACTGGAGGGTCGTCCCTGCTATGCCGGGGAAATGCCGGCATCGGAGTCTCCCCCGGCGACATTTGCACTCAATGGGATTCGCTCCCTTTTCGGACGGCTTGAAGAGCCCCTGATCGGGGTCGCCGGTTTGGCCGGCCAACTGATCCTCTGGGACCGTAACCACCGCTTTTGCGGACGATGCGGCCTGTTGACAGAAGACAAAGCGGACGAAAGGGCCAAGGTCTGTCCTGAATGCGGGCTGGTCAATTACCCCCGCCTCTCCCCTGCCGTGATTGTGGCCGTTGTCAGGGATGATCGTATCCTGCTCGCACACTCTCAGCGCTTCCCCGGCAAGTTTTACAGCGTCCTGGCCGGCTTCGTGGAGCCGGGAGAAAACCTTGAGGAATGCATTCAAAGAGAGATTCGGGAAGAGGTGAATATCCAGGTAAAAAACATTCGTTATTTCGGCAGCCAGCCCTGGCCCTTTCCGGATTCCCTTATGATTGCTTTTACCGCTGAATACGCAGGAGGGGAGATCCATATTGATCCTTCTGAGATTGCCGATGCGGGCTGGTTTTCAGCGGACAATCTCCCTCCGATCCCTCCAAAAATCAGTATCGCCCGACAATTGATCGACTGGTTTACGGAAAATCGGAAGAATGAACGAGAGGACAACTTTCAAACGCTTTGACCGTGATGAAATAGCACCAGGGTCAGACGTAGTCGGAAAAGATCTCCAGTATGGGTGTCTCGGTCATATTATGTCTCCTCGTATCCTCCTTGGGCAAAAGCCCTTTGATTTTTTTGCCTTTTTCAGTGGGACTCACCGGCAGTGGAAACCGTTATAGGAGGCCGGGGATGACCCGACAGGACCAGCCGTTCTTGGGCCATCACAATGTCCGGGACACCCCATTTTTTCTGGTCCATCAGTTCCTTGAAGGCTCGGCGATAGAGCAGGCTCGCGGTGATGACCGTCTTCCCTGATGGAGGGGGAAAAAAGGAAAATGACACGAAGTCCTTCTCAAAAGCACCGATTCGATTGTCGCTGATAACCTCCGTGTGCCGCCAGTAGGCGGTTACCGGAAAGGCTGCGGTCCATTTCTCCTTCAAAATTTTGGCGTAGGCCTTTCCGGGCAGCCCGGCGTAACATCCCTGGGCAGGGTCTCCCTTGCCACACCATCCGGGGAGGCGGGGGCCGCTCACCTGTCTGAGGCGCTCTCCCTCTGAATCCCTGGCATCCACCCGCAGAATGAGATGGCGAAGCGGGGAGTCTGTGGGCACGTGATGTCCGGTCTTGTCATTATAAAGGGTTGCTTTCACGACCACCTTGCCCGCCTCTCTCTGGACCGAGACCGTCATGGTGAGGGCTTCTTTCAAAAGGGTTTCATCAACGGTGGTCAGGTGCGAGTGAATGTCAAAGGGATTTCTTTTGATGCCCCCTTTGCCCGGCGCGACGTTCGCGATACGTTCCCCCTTCCATAGGGTGGGGGACGGCATGTGGCAGTCCTGACAGGTCTTGGCCTTTCCGGATGCGGGATCGCTGTAGGGGCTTTCGAGCCACTCCCCGTAAGAATTGTAGATCACCGTGGTCCAGAACACACCGTAGTGGCAGGATGCACAATAGCGGCTTTCCTGAAGCAGCGGCAGCCGCGTGTCCTCTTCGGGTACATTGTCATCGTCAAAGGTGCCGAAGAAGAGCTGAAAGCGTTCGGGATCATCGGGAAAGGGTCGTCGCATATCCATGGATAAAACGCCGGGGCGGGTGGGAAAGGGCATACGGCTTACCGGGTCCATACGGACACCGCCCACCTTGTGACAGAAATCGCAGTGTACCCCGAATTGATCCACCCCTGTTGCGTCGTTCGGGTTCAGGGTTCCCAGAAGGGATGCGCCGGGGATATGACAGGCGTTACAGTCGATGGGGGTTTCCGGAAAATCGAGCACATACCCCGGCCCGTAGTAAGGTCTGGTCGGATCGGGAGGGAGCGGAACCTGAAGGTTCTTCCAGCTGGCATTTGCCGCACCGTAACGGGTGGGAGAACTTCGGTGCCCGTCCATGTCCGTTCCGTTGTACATGGTCAAAAACCGGGGATTTCGAGCCGCTTGAAGATGGGCGTCTGAAAGGGACATTTCGATAATGGCCGGGTTGTGGCACTCCGCACAGCCCTTTTCACCGGTTGGCGGTATCCATCGGTAATGGGGGTTGTCGTTGGTCTGATAAGGGATAAGCCTGAACCTTAAATCTTCGGCAGGGGCTTTAACGTCCCTGATAAGGGCGCAGTAGTACCCCTCTTTCCAGGCACTGATAGCGACAGGCCTCCCCCGGGGAAATCCTTTAAGTATAAAACGACCGGCAGCATCCGTCAGGCCCCGCTTCTTTTCCCCCTGAGGTCCCACACGTGCCCCGACCACCGGGCCGTCAGCATCACGTACCACACCCCTGATGGCGGCCGGCGATTCCGTGACCTCCCTGGCATATCCCCAGACCTGGAGGGTTGTCAGAAGCCCCAGGACGGCCCATGTCAAGATCCGGCCGGGATGGGACGGGATGATGGGATTTTTTTTAAAAACCGGCGTTCCCATTACTCCACGACGGCCCAGTCCACTGTCTCGGGGGGGGTCGGGTAATAGCAGGCGCCGCGTCCGGCAACATCTCCGGTGGCAGTTTTAAATTGAACATCCCAGCCGTCCGGGTATGGCGCCGGTGCGGGGCGATGATCGTTGCCGTCTGCCGAAAAATCCGCCGGCAGATCGACCTGAAAACCGAAACAGCCACCGCTGGGGCATTCTGCCGCTTTTATTGACCATCGGCAGATATCGTCGGTGGGTGGGTAGTCGATGGGATTGGTGCTGGGCGTCGACGTGTTGGCAATGCATTTCTTCTGCGTGTCGTCCCAGGTGCAGAAAGAAGCCGGACCGCAGGATTCTTTCAGGGCCGTGTCGAAATCGTCCTGGAACGCGCTCAGATCCATGGTCACTTCCAGGATGCCGTCTGTATAGGTTTTGATCCATTGGGCGGGCCACTGGGAGACCGGGTTAAACTGGATCGGCGGCGTCAACACATAGCCATCCGTCATCTGGGTTCCCACCCGTACCATGCGTACATCCTGATCAAGATCAAAGTAGTTCTTATCCCCCTTATCCCCCACCCCCACATAGAGCTGAAACGTTACATAAGTTTGCTGCTTGGCATAGATCAGGAAGACGTTGTAGGTTTTTCCACCTTCAAAAACGTTCTTGTTGCTGGTAGCCGACTGCTGGTCCGCGCTCACGGCGGTATCGATGTAGTAAAGACCGTTATTGGCCACCAGGCTGCTCCTCTGGCCGATGCTCGCACCCATCATGCGGATGCTCTGCTCGGGCCCCTCAACTTCCTTGTTTGTGAGGTACTGCCGGTAGATGGGCACCCCATAGCAGGTCAGGTCCGTACAGTCCAGGCTCCACTGGCCATCTATTTCCTGAGGGAACACTACCGCGGAAATATAGTCGTAGGGAGACTGATAGCAGGTCTGCTCGGATAGACATTCATGGACCAGGGTGGGGGCCAGAAAGTAGTCGTCGTTGTTGACGGCGATGGTTCCGATAAGTCCCGGCTCGTCCGGGTCCGCCCCGTTCAGCCCGCTCACGGAACCGTCATCGTCGTTCAACTCGGTCTGGCGGTCCACGTCGGTGAAACTGGCGGCGAACAGGCTTCCGGGATCCCCCGGCGGATAGGTGCAGTATTCGTCTTTCACCTTCTGTTCATCCACCGTGTGGGTGCCCGGGGTAAAGAGCGGAATAATGATGAAGTGACGAAGATCCACCGTTTGATCGTCGAAGTAGAGGTTTTCCGAATGAAATGCAGGCGGGTAATAGAACCCGTTGGGCTGTTTCCACCCGATGGCCGCGTTCGGCAGAATACAGTTTCCCTTGTTCGGCCCTTCCTTGGCCCTGGGAATGCCCATCCCCCGGCCCGCGGGACCGTACATGTAGGGGCTGCTTTCGCAGGTGCCGGGGTTGCCGGTGCAGTCAACGGGGGTTTCCAGAATATTCACATAGGCGTTGGAATGCTGGTACACGGGACCGTCGTAGATGTCGTAGAGACGCTGATAGACACTGAAGTTGTCAATGGGAATGGGTGTCCCGTCGGTATCTGATATGGATATTGCACCCGTTTCAGCCGGGAGGCAATAGCTGGCGGCAGTGCCCCAGCATTCAAGCGGGCTTCCAGAGCTAATGGGGCCCGCATTGGTGGCATAGGGGTTGTTTTCCTGGGTGTGTCCCACAAAGACGCTTCTCTGGGTGAGGGCCCAGTACTTGTTGACGACCTGATCATAGCTGCCGCCGCTCACCATGGTGAGGCCCCCGTTCAGCACATCCGTAAGGGCGCTGTCCGTAAAGAGGAACCAGTTGGTGCGCAGCCAGATGGTGGCAAAATTCTGCTGGGCCCAGTGAAAGGAGGACGTGTAGTCTTCGATAACGGTAACCGCACAGTTCTCCGTTTCTCCCTTCTTGCATGGAACTGCCGCGACGGATTGGCATTGGGGATCGGTTGCCTCATTGCACCAGTTGGCCTGTAGGGCCGCGCCAGCGCTGATGACAGGGTAGAGATTGTTGCTGTTATATCCGTCGGAAAAGGGGTTTGAAATGGGCTGGAGGGCGTCTGGATTCGTATGGCTGGGATTGGACACCCCTTCACAGGTCCCTGTGGTGCCGATGGTGATGAGGGATTGCTGGGCCGTGGAGCAAAAATTGCCTTTGAACTTCTTGAGCGGAGCGGTCCCCGGGGTTATCTTCTGAATGCCCGCGTATCCCTCCCAGGACTGGCCCGCGGAAAGGCCGCTGATCTGGCATGGGGCGAGCCAGTAACAGGCGCCGCAGGCCCCGGCCCCCACGGCCATGTTGTTTTCAAAGTCATTGTAGCCGTTCATGATCAGAAAGACGCTGGGATGCACGTAATCGCCAGCCACAGCCAGGAGGTCGCCCTGGAGGTTGGCCGGGACGTCGTTTGGAGCGATGGCGATGCAGCCTGGGACCTTTCGAGGATTGTCCTGGTAATCGAGGGCGGGTCGAGCGTAGATGCCGATATTGGCCAGGAACTGGTTGTGGGTTTCGGTCCCTTCGGCCAGAAAATAGCCGTGACCGATGGAAAGGTACCCCACGTTTCTCTCCAGCAAAACGCCTTGTGTCCCCCGCAGTTCATACCACCGGGTCATGGAATCCCATACCGAGCAATCTTTCACAAAGGTGTCCGGGGGGGTCTGCCGGGTCAGATGAAAATTTACCGGGCTGTGGGCCATCCGCCCCCCCTGTCCCAGTTGATAAAACTCCACCCCCTGCATTTGAAAAGACTGGAATCCCTGCCGTGCGATGGTATGTCCCCCGAAATAGCTGTCAGCCGGAAGAGAGTTGTTGTAGGCGCTTCCTTCCGATATGATGCGGATATTGCGGGACAACAGGGCCACGGCGGCCCGGGTATCCACATCCGTTCGGTTCAGTTGCAGGCTGTCGGGGATTTTGTGGGGGGTCAGATCGTATTTTTCCCCGTTGTGGGGATACTGGAGGGCATTTTGAAGCGTAATCGACGTTCCATCCCCCTGAGCTTGAATGCTCTTGATGGTGTGCACCTCGGAGTGGTCTGGAAGATAATCGGTAGCGGTTACCACGATCTGATCCCCCACCTGCCAGTCCACGGACCGGTCCACGATGAGGGTCGTGTCCCCCTCCTTCGCACTCTGGTTGAGCCGGGCCCAACTGGTTCCGGATGGAGGCGTTACGGTGCCACCCCCGTATGTGGCGCCCTTTTTTCCGAACATCTGAAGGGTGCCTCCGTAGGACACGGCCAGAACCTTGCCGCCGAAGTAGGCGTCCGTGCCCAGGGTGTCGTCGGCCGGAAGCCTTTGGTATTGATAAAAGTAATCGGTGCATCCGCCCGGCAGGGAGGATTTGGCCGTTGGGTTCGATGTCCACTGGGCGTCTGGAACGCCGCAATTGGATTCGTTGCAGGTGATGCCCGGGTCGGTTTCAGCCCCGTAGAGATGGAAGGTAATGACATGGTTGATATCGGCGGAACCGATCGGTTTTTCTGAAGAACCGGCTATGAGGGTCCCGCCGTTTTCCACCAGAATGGACCGGACCCAGAAGTCGATATCCGCATCCCGAAAGATGAGGGTCCCGCCTTCGACAATGTGGATAAAACCGTACTGATACGTCCCTTTATCCACATAATAGGTGTGACCCACCACAAAGTCTTTACCTTTGCCGGGATGAAGCGGCAAGGGCACCCCCAGTCTCGTGAGGGCATCGAGGATATGATCTTGTGCTGACCCATTTCCAGTTCTGGCAACGAGCACGGACGACCGGTCCGTTGTCGGTTTTTGAGGAGGGATTGAAAAAGCCGGTTCTGCCTGGAGTTGCTTTAAACTCCCGGACGATTCCGTCTTACTGATTTCATAGCCGTAATTCAGAGAAGCGGCGAGCGCCATTCCGAGAAAAAGGGACATTGAGAAAGCAATTTTGAGGGAGCGTTTCATGGATACCTCCGCGTCTGTCGGGTTGAAGGGGTTTGATAGGCCTCTAAAGAAAATGAATGGCATTCACTAATATATAAGAATTTCAGACCAATTTTCAACCGAAAAGACAATCAGTTTATTAATCCAGTCGGAGGAAATCCTTCTCTTCTGCGTCATTTAGAAATTCCCTTTCAAAGTGACATCCGTCCTTACGGGATATGCCGCATACCGTAAATGGTGCAGCCGCTGTATCGGCCCTCTTTTCCATCGGAATCCTGTCACAGGCCATTATCCATGAAATGTTGGAATTTCTCAAGACTTGCTTTTGTATGGTGGTGCGCGTTGTTTACAAATTATACAAAAAATGTTTAGTATAAAACATGGCAAGAAGGGGAAAGGAGCCATGTCTGTTTAAAACGAGGTTCTCCTGGCTTCCGGCTCGGAGAGGGCTGTCCGGTAACGGCTTCAACGACCTCTCTGCCGTTCTCATGGAATGCGATAAGGATTTGCGTCCTTTTAATAACCCCGCGGGTCGCGGGGCACGGGCCTGATGGCTGCTGGCGAACGGCCGTGTAGAAACGTCGCAGGAAATGAAGGAGTGCGAAACGTGAAGCACAAAAAATAGATACGAGGTGAAGTAATGGGTATTTCCTTTAAAAAGATCACGGACCAGATGCGGGTGAAGAATCCGTTCAAAAACTTCTCACTGGATGAGATTCCCTTTGAAATCCGTTATGACCCCCTCACCGGCCAGTCCACACGGGTCTTCGACCTCCCTTATCGTCCCGTTGCGAGGCCCGATTTTGAGCAACTCATCAGGAAATCCAGAGAAATGAACTGCCCTTTTTGTCCGGAGTCCCTGGAGAAGGCTACGCCCCTTTATCCAGAGGAGATCATCCCCGGGGGAAGGATTCATGCGGGAGGGGCATGTCTTTTCCCCAATCTCCTCCCCCTCGACCGTTACGCCGGGGTCTGCATATTTGGAAAAGATCATTTCATCGCCCCGGGAGATTTTACCGCTGAAATCGTCAGAAACGGATTTACGGCCGCGAGGACGTTCATAAGAACCATTGCCCACTATGATCCCGGTGTTCGATTTTTTAGCATCAACTGGAACTACATGCCGCCTGCCGGATCCAGCATGATTCATCCCCATCTCCAGGTCAACTGCGGAGAAATCCCCACCTATCAGCTGCGCGTACAAATGGCGTGCAGTCATGCCTATTTCCTGAAAAACGGAAGAAGTTTCTGGGAAGATTACAGGGTTGCGGAACAAGAATCAGGGGATCGGGTCCTCACGGAAATCGGTTCGACCTTCTGGACGATGAGTTTTGCCCCCCAGGGGGCCCTCCCCGACATATGGTGCATTTTCCGGGACTGTCGCTCCCTTCTTGAATGGAAGGATGAGGAACGGGATGCCTTTCTCGAAGGTCTCGCAGCAGGGTTAAGGTATTTTGATCAGGAGGGTCTTTACAGTTTCAACGTGTCCATATTTTCAGGCCGGGAAAATGACCATTATCGCGTGAATGCCAGGATTACGCCCCGCCTCCTGCTCAGAGAGATCGGAAACAGCGACCAGACCTATGCCCAGGTGCTTCACCGGGAACCCTGTTCCATCAGGCCGCCGGAGTCGGTACGGGAAAAGGTGCTGACGGCCTTCAGGGATGCCCTGATCTGATAAAGGAGGTGACGCTAAGGACAGATAAGTCAGAGACGCGATACACGCAAGACGAAGGTCTATTCATCAAAGGGAAAACAGGACCGTAAAAAGACAAAAGGAGGGTGAAATATGTCTGAGCATCGATATCTGGACCTCTTTCTCACAGAGGAAGATCAGA
>CAZACO010000075.1:0-10497 GCA_964483185.1 uncultured Desulfobacteraceae bacterium | reverse complement strand
AAAGGGGAACGGGGCAGGGCATTGACAGTGTAGTGGCAGGACCATCCTTTGCTGGTGGAGATACGGATCTGTATGGATATCGCTCAACGCTTTATCCGTAAACGCGTGTCAAGGGATCTCTATTACGGCTTTTATGTGACAAAACAGGGAGAATTGGGGATGGGTGCAAGAAGTTGGTTTGCGGTGTTTGTCTGTGTCCTGATCGGGTTGGCATTTTTTACGCCGCCAGGCATCTGCCAGGCCGAAGCCGATGCGGCCAACGTATTGAAGGTAACCCCGATCGGAAAGGTTGTGAAGGAGAAGGACAGAACCTTCATTGTCTTGGACAAAAAATACGCGCCCGGTTTGTTGGGAATGGACAGGCTTTCTTTTGTCACGGTAATTTACTGGTTCGATCGTAACGACACCCCGAAGAAGCGGTCTATCCTTCAGGTTCACCCCAGGGGGAACATGAAGAATCCTCTGACAGGGGTTTTTGCCACCCATTCGCCGGTACGTCCCAACCTGATCGGTGTGAGTCGATGCAGGATTATTTCTGTCAAAGACAATGTCATTGAGGTCGATGAGATTGATGCGTTTCCCGGATCGCCGGTGATCGATCTGAAAAGCTGAGAAGCCGAAGGTGTCTGTTTCGGAAACACTCAAAGAAAAGGAGGAACAAGAAATGAAGATTTCAATTACGTACTGTGTGCCATGAAACTATCTTCCGCAGGCCACCAGTCTGGCGGCTGCAATATCGGACGAGTTCAAGGTCGACACGGAGCTCATTAAAGGAAAGGACGGTGTCTTCGATGTGGTGGTGGATGGCGATCTTGTCTTTTCCAAGCACGAGGTGGGCCGCTTTCCCACGAACGAAGAGGTACTTGAAAAGCTTCGCAATTAGCATGCCACCCCATGTTACTCACATCCGCTCAAGGTGACCCCAGGAAAAGCGCGTGGAAAAGATATGGGGTTAAGAGTGATGCATTCGTAAAAAGTCAAAATCCCGACGCTTTGAACGTGTGAACGGCTACGGCTATTTTATGGAAAAAGGAGGTGATACGCAGCAACCGTAAAGAGAGCAGTTGGAATCAACAAGCCTTTGATTCAACCCTATTGAGACCCCTAAGTTAGATAATGGAGGAGAAAAATGAAAAAGTTCTTTGCCTGTCTGGTTGTATTGCTCGGCGTCCTTGTTGCTTTCACCCCTGTCCAAGCCAAAATCACCCTCAAGATGGTCACCTTTCTCCCCAAGGGCGACGTCAATATGACTGCCTGGATGGCCTTCCTGGACTGTGTAAACAAAGGGGCAAAAGGGGAGTTGGAAATTAAGTATATTGGAGGTCCCGAAGCCATCCCCGGATTCAAGCAGTTCGAGGCCCTTCGAAATGGCGTGGTGGACATGATTTACGGATGTGAGTCCTATTATGGGCGGCAGATCACCGGTGCTGCCTATACGCACCTCACCCGCCTCGATCCCATGAAGGAACGCAAAAACGGTTACTTTGATTTCAGGAACGAACTCTTCAAGAAGCACAACGTCTACTACCTGGGCAGGCCGGAATTCGGGGTGTGGTTCCAGGTGTTCACCAACAAGCCCGTGAAGACCCCCGGGGAGCTGAAGGGGCAAAAGATCCGCGTCTCGGGCACATACGAGCCCTTTATTAAAAGCCTGGGTGCCGTCCCCGTGACCATGCCGGGTTCGGATATCTACACCGCCCTTGAACGGGGCACCATCGACGGGTATGCCTGGTCTGTTCTGGGGAACGTCCAGATGGGATGGGTGGATGTCTGCAAATACATCCTCGAACCCCGAATCTACCAGATGAACATCGAGGCCCTCATCAATCTCAAGACATGGGAAAAACTCCCGGCCCACCTTCAGAAGCTGTTGAGCGACTGCATGATTGAAAACGAAAAGACATACGGAGCCATCATGGCGGAGATCTCGGAGAAGGAATTCAAGCAGATGCAGCAAAAAGGGATGCAGGTCATCCGATTTTCTCCCGAAGACACCCGGGCCTATGTGGACCAGGCCTATGAGGCCGGGTGGGACGAGGTCATCGAGGAAAACCCGCAATTGGGGCCCAAGCTCAAAAAGATGCTGACCCCGTAAGGCGCTTTTCGAGCGGGGCAAGGGGGCCCATCCCCTTGCCCTGCCCAGAGGAGAGGGATGATTTCATGCGTTTGTTGAACACGGCGGGCCGCCTGATGGACCGGGTGTTGTTGGGCTTTGCATGGCTCGCAGGCCTGCTGATGATGTTTTCCCTCATCACGGTCTGTATCGACGTGATCCTGCGGTATTTCTTCAACAGGCCCACGGGATGGGTCCTTCAGTTCAGCGAGTATATCCTGCTCTACATCCCCTTTTTGGCCGCTGCCTATGTGCTTCGAGAAGAGCGCCACATCCGAATCGATATCGTCCTCAATCGTCTCAGCAGGCGGGCGCAATCCCTGACAAATATGGTGACGTCCATTCTCGGTTTCTCTGTTCTTTCCGTGCTGACCTATTACGGGACTTGGATCACCCATGACTTTTATGTTCGAAACGTGCCCACATTGAAATACCTGAAAATGCCGGAATTTCTCGTGATCATGGTCATCCCCCTCGGGTGCGGGTTGTTCGCCCTTCAGTTTGTTCGAAGGGCTTGCCAGTGCTATCAGGAATACAAGGACGGAAAAGGGGAAGGCCGAAACCCCCAAAGGGAAGCGAGGGAAAAAACGTCCATATGAAAGCGCAGTCTACTTAGGAATGCCTATGGAGTGGTGGGTTGCATTAACGCTCTTGCTCGGTATCATGGTCGTCCTGATGCTCTCCGGCATGCCTGTGGCCGTATCGTTTTTGTTCGTGGATATCATCGGGGCCATTCTGTTTCTCGGTGGAGATGCGGGCATTATGCAGCTGGTGCTGAACATGAAGGAGAGCCTCACCTCCTTCAGCCTTCTTCCCGTTCCCCTCTTTGTGCTCATGGGCGAGGTCATGTTCCATTCGCAGCTGGGGTTTAAGGCCATTGACGTGGTGGATCAGTGGATCGGGAAGATCCCCGGACGCCTCGCCCTGCTGGCCATCATGGGCGGGGCCATCTTTTCCACCATGAGCGGATCCACCCTGGCCACAACCGCGATCCTAGGGTCTCTTCTGGTGCCCGATATGGAACGGCGGGGATATCACAAGACCATGGCCATCGGTCCGGTCATGGGAAGTGGCGGGCTTTCCATGCTGATCCCCCCAAGTGCCCTGGCCATCCTTCTTGCGGCCCTCAACCAGATCTCCGTGGGCGGCCTCCTGATTGCAGGCATCCTGCCGGGTCTGCTCATGGCCTTTTTCTACGCCGGCTATGTGGTGATCCGCTGCTGGCTGCAACCCCAACTGGCCCCCCCCTACCAGAAGGAGGTGGTGCCCGTTTCCGTGAAGATCAGAGGAACCGCGATCCATGTTCTCCCCTTGGGTCTCATCATCTTCCTGGTGATCGGCCTGATCTTCCTGGGCGTTGCCACGCCATCGGAGGCAGCGGCCCTGGGCTCCATGGGAACCATCCTCCTTGCCCTGGCCTACGGAAAAATGAACTTCCGGATCCTGAAGGCCAGTATCCTGGGCACGGTCCGGATCACCTCCATGATGTTTATGATCATCGTGGGGTCCATGACCTTCAGCCAGATCATGGCATTTTCAGGGGCCAGTGCGGGCCTCATTGAACTGGTCACAGGCCTCGATCTTCCACCCATCATGGTCCTCATCTCCATGCAGCTGCTGCTTCTGTTTCTGGGCTGTTTCATGGACAATCTCTCCATGGTAATGATCGCCATTCCGATCTTTCTGCCCATTGTGAACGCCCTTCATTTCGACACGCTCTGGTTTGCGTTGATCATGTTGATCAACATGGAGATGGCCAACACCACGCCGCCCTTCGGGCTTTTGCTCTTTGTGATGAAAGGGGTGTCTCCCAAGGGCACCACCATGGCCGAGGTGTATAAGGCGGGCATTCCGTTCCTCATGTGCGACGCCCTGGTCATGGTCCTGGTCATGATTTTTCCCGAGATTGCGCTCTATCTCCCGGACCTCATGAAGGGGTAGGCCCCGGCCGGGGTCCCTTTGTTGCCCGGATATGTTAATGTAACGTTGAATCTGGAGGTTTTATGGCATTTAAGATCGGTGTGGATGTAGGAGGCACCTTTACCGACTTCCTTCTGATGGATGGGAAAGGCAATGCCGAGATATTCAAGGTGTTGTCTTCGCCGGAAGATCCCTCCGTGGCGGTCATGGAAGGGCTTACCCGGATGGCGGAACAAAAAAAGCGTTCCCTTTCCTCATTTCTAAACCAGGTAGAGATCATCGTACACGGTACCACGGTGACCACCAATGCCGTTCTCACCGGAAATGTGGCCAGGACCGGACTTCTCACCACAAAAGGGTTCAGGGATGCGCTTCAGATGAGAAGGGGCATTCGGGAGGAACTTTACAACAACAAGTATCTTCCTCCAGACCCGATCGTACCGCGATACCTGAGGATTCCCGTGGAAGAGCGGACCGATTTCGCAGGCACCCTTCTGAAGGGGGTCGACCTGGACCATGTGGAGCAGGGGCTTCTGCGTTTCAAGGAAGCGGGTGTGGAGGCCATCGCCGTCTGTTTTATGCATTCCTATGCCAATGACCAAAATGAGGCGGAGACGGAAAAGCGGATTCAGGAACGGATGCCCGAGGCCTATCTCTCGGTCTCCTCAAACATCCTTCCCCAGGTTCGGTTCTATGACAGGGTGAGCACCACCGTACTCAATGCCGCGGTGGGCCCCATTTTGAAACAATACCTGTCGCGGCTGACCGCCCGCCTGGAAGAGCATGCCTTTCAGGGGATCCTTCTGATCATGCAGTCCAACGGCGGGGTCACCACGCCCCTGGCGGCCACGGAGCTGGCTGCAAGCACACTCCTTTCCGGACCGGCCGCAGCACCGGTAGCGGGGATCGCCTATACGGCGCTCCACGGAGAGGGAAGCTTTATCACGGTGGACATGGGCGGCACCAGCTTTGACGCGGCCCTCATCAAGGATGCACTCCCCATGGTCACCACCGACGGAAAGGTCAATGGCCTGGCCCTGGCCCTCCCCATGATGGAGATCAACACCATCGGGGCCGGGGGCGGAAGTATCGCCTGGATCGATGAGGGGGGGTTGCTTCGTATGGGGCCCAAGAGCGCCGGCGCCAAACCGGGGCCTGTCTGCTATGGTCTCGGGGGCCGGGAGCCCACCTGCAGCGATGCGAATCTGATTTTAGGGTACCTCAGTGCCGATTATTTTGCCGGAGGAAAGATCAAGCTGGATGAAAAGGCCGCTGCCAGGGCCATCGAAGAGACCGTGGCCCACCCCCTGGGAATGTCCCTCACCCAGGCCGCATACGGCATGGTCCACATCATGAACGTGAACATGGCCTCCGCCATTCGGGAGATCTCGGTTCAACGGGGGTTCGACCCCAGGGAATTTCTCCTGGTCTGCGCAGGCGGGGCCGGGCCTGTTCACGCCGCCATGATCTCCCACGAACTGGAGATATCGCGGATCCTGATCCCCAAGGAGTCCTCCATCTTCTGCGCGGCAGGGATGCTCCTTTCCGATCTGAAGCACGATTTCGTCAGGAGCTACCATGTCCCTTTTTCCCGCAAGGGGATGGATTCCGACCATTTCCTTTCCCTGATCGAGGAACTGCGCGCAGAGGGAGAAAAAGGGCTCTCCGAGGAGCATATCCCTGCGTCCATGAGAGCGTTTCGTTTTTCCCTGGACCTTCGCTATGTGGGGCAATACCATGAGGTGAATGTCCCCGCCAAGACCGATGACCTGATGACCCTGGTCATGGAAAGAATAGCGGAGGACTTTCATGCCGAGCATAACCGGCTGTATGGGTACGATCTCAAAAGGGAAGGGACGGACATTGAACTGGTCAACATTCGAATGACGGCCATCGGAAAGACCGATAAGCCTACCTTTCGAAAGGAGGCCGATCGGGGGGCCGATCCCTCCATGGCCCGAAAAGGGGTTCGATCGGTCTTTATCCCATCGGAGATGGATTTCGCACCGGTCGCGGTGTATGACGGGGACAGGATGGGGTGCGGGAACCAATTAAAAGGCCCGGCCATCATCGAACAGGTGAACACCACCATCTTTGTCCCACCCGGCTATGAGATCGAATGTGACCCGTACGGAAGTTTCATGATGAGTCGGGTTTAGGAGGAGAATCATGGGAAAAACAATCGATCCCATCCTGGCATCGGTGCTTCAGAGACGGTTTAAGTCCATCACCGAGGAGATGGGTCTCACCCTGTTGAGGACCACCCGCTCCCCCATCCTGAACGAGGCCAGGGATTTTGTTACGGGACTCTATGATCACAAGGGCCGAATGCTGGAGCAGACCGAATATATACCGGTGCTGGCCTTTGCCATCCAGCCCGCCTGCTAAACCATCGCCCGCTACTTCGAAGGGAATCTGTATCCGGGCGATGTCATCCTGCACAATGACGTCTTTACGGGAGGGAATCAGAATGCGGATGTGGCGGTCTTCAAGCCGATCTTCCATGAAGAGAAACTGGTGGCCTGGGCCGCCTGCAAGGGCCACCAGGCCGATATCGGGGGTGCGGTTGCCGGGGGATACAACCCTGAGGCCCGTGAGGTCTGGCAGGAGGCCCTCAGGATCACGCCCGTAAAGATCTATGAGGCCGGGAAATTCAGAAAGGATGTCTGGGATATGATCTTTGCCAACATCCGGTATGAGATTGTGGAGGAAGACATCAAGGCCGAAATGGGCGGGTGCGTGGTGGGGGAAAGGGGGGTGAAGGCCCTTCTTAAACGATATGGTCTCGACACATTCAGGGACCATGTGGCCTATCTGTTCGACGTCACGGAAAAAATGGTCCGAAAGGAGATAAGCCAGATCCCCGACGGTATCTATCCCGGGGAGAGCATTGTCTATTACGACGGGATCCACGAGGGGTCCAGGATGAAAATCAACCTGAATGTGGCGGTCAAGGGAGACGAGATCACCTTCGACTACACGGGGTCCGACCCCCAGACCGAGGGATTCGTGAATGCCCCTTATGCCGCCACGGCCTCTGCGGTCCTCCTCACATTCCTCATGCTCATCAACCCGGATATCCCCCACAATGACGGCATTCTTCGGCCCATACACATTGTCAACCCCGAAGGTTCCTTCCTGAACGCCCGCTATCCCGCTGCCACCACCTTTGGAAACAGCATCACGGGGCCCAACGCGGACGCCATCATGAAGGCCTTTTCCAATGCCCTGCCCGAGAGGGTCACGGCAGGGTGGAACCGTTTCTTGGGCTTTACGGTCACGGGAAGGGATCCGAGAAAGGACCGATCCTATGTGGACATCCTCTTTCTGGCCCTGAAAGGAGGCTCCGGGGGAACCTATCTGGCGGATGGCTACGATCACATCGGGTTGATCAACTGTGCCGGAGGGATCCTGGCGCAGGATTATGAGATGTTTGAGATCCATGATCCCCATTTCCTGATCAAACATGAATACCTTCCCGATTCCGCGGGTGCGGGGCAGTGGCGGGGAGGGCTCGGGGTGGAGACCGAGTTTGAGATCTACGGTGAAGACGTGACCGGGATCGCTTTTGGGGACGGGGTGGAAGAGGAGGCAAAGGCCTACGGCCTTTTCGGCGGCAGGCCGGGGGCCGTCAACCGGGTCGAACTCCGGTATCCCGACGGGACGACGCGTGTGGCCAGGTCCAAAGAGATCATTCGGAACATTCCCAAACACACCATCTTCAATGATCGGGCAGGGGGGGGCGGAGGCTACGGGGACCCCTTCCTTCGGCCCATCCGAAAGGTGCTGGATGATGTGCGAAACGAGATGGTCTCCATTCAAAGCGCACGGGATGATTATGGGGTCATCATCGATCCCGAAACCTGTGAGGTGGATGAGGCGGCAACCCGGGAGCGGAGAAGGAGATAAGAGATGGCCCGACCCATGGTGGATCATATCGGCATCATCGTGGAGGATCTGGAAAGAAGCCTCGCCCTTTTTGAACGTCTTTTTGACCTGAGGCCAACGGCTATTCAGGAGATGGAAGGGGTGGGCCTCAGGATTGCCCAGCTGGAGGCGGAAAACATTGCCATTGAACTGATTCAATACATGGGTGGTGAGGAGACCTTTGGCAGAAAGGTCATGGGACCCAGGCCCGGGCTGAATCATTTTTCCGTGAAGGTGGCGGATGTGGATGGGTTCGTGAACCGGTTCCAGGACAGCGGGGTGAAGGTCATGGAAGGCTTTCCCCGCAAGGGGAGCCACGGCAGGGTCGCCTTTTTTGAACCGGAAACCACGGAAAAGATCCTCATGGAGGTCTGCGGTCCATAGAGGTCGGTGGGCAGGGAGAAGCTTTTTATAAAGATGAACGTCGAACATCGAACGTCCAACATCGAATGTCGAATGAACGCGCATCTGGAACCGATAACCAAACGAACTTTAACACGAGGTAGAACGTAGCTGTGTGATTCAGAACGTAGGTTGGGTAGAGCGAAGCGAAACCCAACACATCCGGCGCGATCTGTGATTTAGAAGTGAAACTGAAGGGTCGGAGGCAGTATTAAATGGCGATTGTACAGGAACGAAAACTGTGGAACGAGGCGATCGAAACCATGCCCAGGGAGGCCCTGCGTTCCCTGCAACTGGCACGGCTTCAAAGGCAGGTGGCCTACAACTACCAAAACTCCCCGTTCTATCGCAACAAGATGGATCAGGCAGGGGCGAGACCCGAGGATATCAAAACCTTCGAAGCATTCTCCAAGGTCCCCGTTATGACCAAGGACGAGCATCGACGGGCCCAGGAGGCCTCCATTGAAGAATATGGAAACCCCTATGCGCTTCTGGCCTGCGCCCCCCGGGAAAAGATCGTGCGGATCAATGCCACATCGGGCACCACCGGCATGCCGACCCTCTACACCCTGACCCGGCATGACGTGGATGTGGTCAACGAGATGCACGCCCGGAAATACTGGCGGGCCGGTATCCGGCCGGGGGATGTGATGATCCAGGCCCTCTCCCTCAGCATGTTTACCGGCGGACTTCCCCTGTCCCAGGGCATCATGCACATGGGCGCCTGCGTGGTTCCGGTGGGGGTGGAAGGCGGTACGAAAAGGGTCCTCGATTTCATCCGCCTGACCGGCCCGGTGGCCATCATCGCCACCCCCTCCTTTGGGCAGTACCTGATAGAGAAGTGCCCTGAGATAACGGGAAAGGGGGCGGATGAACTGGGCCTGAAGTGGTTTTTCTGCGCGGGCGAGCCGGGGGGCGGCAACCCCGAGGTGAGAAAGATGCTGGCCCGGGGGTTCGGGGCAAAGGTCTTCGACCATACGGGAGGGGGCCATGCCTTTCACGGCATCTCTTGCGATGAACCCCCCGAGCAGTTCAGCGGCATGCACTTCGTCTCCGAGGACCACTGCCTGCTGGAGCTTCTGGATCCCCATACCCGAAACCCCGTGGAGATCCGGGAGGGGGCAACGGGGGAGATGGTCTTTACCTTTCTGGACTGGGAGGGAGGCCCTTTTATGCGCTACGCCCTGGGAGACATCCTTCAGGTCTCCACCGACCCCTGTCCCTGCGGCATGCCCGGCATGCGGTTTCGGATTGTGGGGCGGGCCGATGATATGCTCATCGTGAAGGGGGTCAATGTCTATCCGGAGGCCATCAAGACCGTGCTTCTGAAACTGAGGCCAGAGGTGACCGGATTTTTCCGCGTTCGTCTCGACAGACCGGGGCCCCTGGTGGACCCCCCCCTCTCCATTCGGTTGGAATACGGCGAGGGGGTTTCCGAGAAGGACCTTTCTTCCCTGAAAAAGAGGCTTCTCTCTCTTTTTCGAGAGGAGCTGAGAATTGCCCCGGAATTGGAGTGGGTGCCTTCGGAAACCATTCCGAGAGAGGCGAAGAAGACAAGCTTTATCGAGATCAAAAAGGCAAGGGCCTAGTGCCCGGGAGGAGATTTCATGCAGCAGAATGATGTGTTGGACGGGAAAAAGATACTGGTGGTGGATGACGAGCCGGACATCCTGGCCTCCCTTGAGGAGCTGCTGGATATCTGTGCAGTGGATACGGCCCCTGATTTTGAAACGGCCAGGGAGCTTCTTGAAAAAAACCGCTATGATGCGGCCATTCTGGATATCATGGGGGTAAGGGGCTACGAACTCCTGGAGATAAGTCTTGGGAAGGGAATTCCCACCCTGATGCTCACGGCCCATGCCTTGAGTCCTGATAACCTGGTCAAATCCCTGAAAAAAGGGGCCCACGCCTATGTGCCGAAAGACAAGATCTCCGAGATCCGCGTCTTTCTCACGGATATCCTGGAAGAGCGGGGCAAAAAAGGCCGGCTGGGGAGATGGTTTTCGCGGCTTGAACCTTATTTCGAAGAGAAATTCGGGGAGTACTGGAAGGAGAGATCAGAAGAGAAATTCTGGAAGGGGTACTACTAGCCGCGGGAAAGATCAGGACCTCGGCATCGGGCTGGCCGGCCTTCG
>CAZACO010000074.1:8635-10541 GCA_964483185.1 uncultured Desulfobacteraceae bacterium | reverse complement strand
GGCATGATTACCGGTTCGGTCTATGCCCAGTATGCCCTTGGACGTTACTGGCAGTGGGACCCGAAGGAGGTCTGGTCCCTGATCCTGTGGTTGTTCTATGCGGCCCTTCTTCACCAGCGACTGGCCGTGGGCTGGCAGGGTCGACGGGCGGCCATCATGTCGATCGTCTGTTTCGGTGTGTTGATCTTCACCTTTGTGGGTGTCAGTCTCCTGATGGGGGGATATCACAGTTTCACCAGCATGGGGGCCCGGTAAGAACCATGCTCAAGATCCTCAACATAGGGATGAATCATGAGACCGCCCCCATTGAGTTGAGAGAGTGTCTGTCTCAAGAGGCGGACAATACCCTCAAGGCGCTGGCATGGATGCGGAATCTTGAGGGTATCCGGGAAGGGCTTTTCCTCTCGACCTGCAATCGGGTGGAGGCCCTGTTCATCGCCGATGAGGCGGAGGCGGCCAAGCAATCGGTCATTTCACTCATGGCCGAGCTTGGGGAGATTCGGACCGAGGACGTTCTGCCCTCCCTGTACGTGCTGGAAGATATGGACGCGGTCAAGCACATCTTCAACGTGGCATCGAGTCTTGACTCCATGGTGGTGGGAGAGCCCCAGATCCTGGGCCAGATCAAAGAGGCATACGCACTGGCCACCCGGGAAAAGACCTCGGGCGTCATCCTCAACCGGCTGATGCACAGGGCCTTTCATGTGGCAAAACGGGTGAGATCGGAGACCGATATCTGCGGCTCGGCGGTCTCAATCAGTTATGCGGCCGTTGAACTGGCCAAGAAGATCTTTCATGTCCTGGACGGAAAAAAGGTCCTCCTCGTCGGGGCCGGCGAAATGGCGGAATTGGCGGCGAGACACCTCATGACACATGGCGTCCGTTCCATCAAGGTGGCCAACAGGACGTTTGCGCGGGCGGTGGAGGTCGCAGCGCATTTCAAGGCCGTGCCGGTCTCGTTTGATGAGGTCGGATCAGAACTGATGAACGTGGACATTGTGATTACGTCCACGGCCTCAACGGAATATGTCATCACCCAGGGCCTGGTGAAGAAATCTCTCAGGAAGCGGCGCAACCGGCCCCTCTTCTTTATTGACATTGCGGTCCCAAGAGATGTCGAGCCGGACGTCAATGACCTGAACAATGTGTATCTCTATGACATCGACGATCTCAAGGGCGTGGTTGAACTGAACATGGCGCAGCGGAGGGATGAGGCTGTGAAGGCCGGCCGTATTGTGGAGGAAGAGGTCGCCAAGTTCGACCAATGGCTCAAGACCCTGGACGTGGTTCCCACGATCGTTTCACTCCGAAACAAGGCGGAATCGATCATCCACGCGGAATTTGCAAAGAGCCGTTCTGCCCTGGACAAGCTCACGCCTTCCCAGCATGAGGCCGTAGAGACCCTGACCCGATCTATCGTCGAAAAGGTGCTCAACGACCCGATCGTCTTCCTGAAGGGGAGGGCAGGGCGGTCCACCCTCAACACCTATCTGGACTTGACAAAAAGGCTCTTCGGGTTAAATGATATGGAGGCCGAGGAGTCCGCGAAAACGGAACATGCGGATTAAGGCGAACCCTTGCCGGGGCCGTACCGGATGCATGACATGGAACAGAAGGAGGACACCATGGACGTGACCAGGATGATTCAAACGATGAAGGAACACCCCCGCTATCCCGATATGGGGATGATCGCTAGCCATCTGGGCGTGGTGAGGGCGACCTCTTTGACCGGGGCGCGGGTGAACGGCATCGAGATTCAATTCGATCCAGAGGAAATCAAAAAAATAGCCGGTAAAACAAAAGAGATGCCGGGTATTGTTGAGGTGTTGATTGAAACTGCGGAGGCCGGCCGATTAGCCATCGGTGACGATATCATGGCCGTGGTCGTGGGGGGAGACACCCGGGA
>CAZACO010000074.1:0-8535 GCA_964483185.1 uncultured Desulfobacteraceae bacterium | reverse complement strand
TATTCCTTTCTGAAACAACCCCCTCTGCCTCCCGTTTCACATGAGAGGCAACAGGGGTCCCGGATTTATTGAGATATTACTGTCGGGTGCGGGGTCATTTCACGCCTTGGCGTGATTGGACGTTCGATGCTCGATGTTGGACATTGGATGTTGCCGGAACCGATAGTGAATGACAAATAACTGATAACCGATAGCTGATAACCGATGTAACTGGAGATGGAATATGGGAATGGTGGATGTCACTGAAAAACCGATTGTCCGGCGCCAGGCAGAGGCCGCGGGAAGGATTCATCTGGGTCCGGCTACGGTCCGGAAGATAGCCGAAGGAGGGATCAAAAAGGGAGATCCTTTTTTGGTGGCCGAGGTGGCTGCCATGAATGCAGCCAAGCAGACCCATCTGTTGATTCCCCACTGTCACCAGATCCCTTTAGATACGGTGAAGGTAGGGTTTGACCTGGTTGATGACGGTGTCGAGGCCCGGTGTCTTGTCAGGGCCCAGGCCCGGACAGGCGTTGAGATGGAGGCGCTCTTGGGTGTCACTGTTGCATTGAATACCCTTTGGGATATGGTCAAATATCTTGAAAAAGACGAGCAGGGACAGTACCCCTGCACGAGGATTACTGATATAATGGTGGTTAAGAAGGAAAAGGGCGGGGAAGGCTAAACGCCTGCCTGACTGATGGAGGGGAATATGTATAGATTTTGTTTTATCATGTCCATAATATTCGGATTGTGCGTGACGGGGCAGACAAGCCTGGCTGAGACGCAGTATGTGACGGATTCACTTAAAATAGGACTCCGTACCGGTCCCACCCTTGAAAACAGGATCACCCATTTTTTGACTTCTGGCCAGTCTGTGGAGTCCCTGGAATCTCAGGATGGCTGGAGTCGTGTCCGAGTTTTACAAAAGGACAAAGACGACTTTGAAGGGTGGGTTTTGAGCCGCTATTTAACTAAAGACGTGCCCTTGAAAAATCTGGCTATCTCTTTAAGAGACGAAAACAGCGTCCTAAAAGAGAAGGCCCTCGCGTTTGAAAAGGGATGGAAAGAGGCATCGCAAAACGAGCAGCGGCTAAAGGCGGATCTGGAAAAGAAGACCCATCACCTTCAAGAACTGCAGCGTGAATATGACATTTTGAAAACGGGATCAAAAGATTTCTTAAAACTGAAACAAGAACAAAAAACCATGCAGCTTCTATTGAAAAACCTCCAAGAAAAATCCGAGATGCTGACCATTGAAAATGAGAGTTTGCGGTTTTCTCAAAGAACCAAATGGCTTGCTACAGGGGCGGTGGTATTACTCTGTGGCCTGATGATCGGTTTGGCTGTGGGAAGACAGCAAAGAAAACGGAAATCATCATATTATTGATAAAGCCGCCCCGGTTAAACAGGGGGGTTGTGATTTAACCGGGCAGGCAAAAAGGCGCCCCGGTGAAAAAGTCAAGAGATTACTTCACATACAACATGGCGCAGTCTGTTCTTAGAAGACGATATTGTAAAAAAATGGACCAATGTTGTGCAACAGATGTATCAGGTCACTTGAAAAACGCTATCAGAAAATTTGATCTCAGACCAAAAAGGGCCCTCACATTATGAAAGAAAAAAAGAAGATAGATAGCTTCTTAGGGGCGAGCACTGTGTTTGAAGGGAAACTGAAATCCTCCGAGACAGTTAGAATAGACGGTCATTTTAAGGGAGAAATATTGGCAAAGGGAAACCTTACTGTTGGGGAAAGCGCCCTTATCCAGTCTGATATCCATGCCTTTTCAGTTATGGTTTCGGGGCAGATCCAGGGGAATATTTTTGCGGATCACAGGGTTGATATTCTCGCTTCTGGAAAGGTCTTTGGAGATATCCAAGCCCCCATAATTGCGATGGATGAAGGGGCTGTTCTGGAGGGGATCGTACGGATGAGTCAGGGAAAAAAAGAGAATGAAAGTGTCTTGGACGTTTCGGCAGCAGATGAAAATATTGGCATTTCCGATCAATCTCTTGCCATGATCCATGGCATTGTCATGGGAGGTTCTCCGCAAGTGGGTGGCAATATTAACGACATTTTAGCTCTTGAGAAAGAGAGGGGAAGATGCAAACCCGTTAAAAATGCAAAGGTAGTTGCTGTATGCGGGAGCTCTCTCAAGAAAAAGACGAAGACTGATTCTTCCGGTCGTTATCAACTGACCGATCTTGAACACGGTATATGGAAACTGAAGGTTATGTCCAAAGGCTACGAGGAAGGGGAGGCCACGGTCGAAATCTTCGGAGGCGGGGTGTATGAACAGAATTTTGTGTAGCCTATTCTGTGCCATCGCCGGGGTCCTACTACTAACGGGGTTTCCGGCACACGGTACAAACCGTTCCCCTGCGGAAGCATCACGGGTAGAGGAATCGGCCATGCTTCCCGATTGGTTTCTCAGGGTTTTTGTTGCCAAAAAACCGATTTACTTCATTTTAGTAGAAAAGGACAAACAGCGATTGCGGCTATTGAAATATGAAGGCAGACTTAAAGTGGTGGCCGAATATCCGTGTGCGACCGGCGAAAACGTAGGGAAAAAGATGTCCATTGGTGATTCCCGGACCCCGGAGGGGATCTATTTTATCACAAAAATTTACACGGATACCAAGGTCACTATCTTTGGTAAAAGGGCATTTCACCTAGATTTCCCCAATATCTTCGATAAAGATTCAGGCATAAGCGGCGATGGCATCTATATCCATGGGACCAACGGGGGATTAAAACCGACGAGCACAAACGGCTGCATTACCCTAAGGAATAAGGACCTCGATGAGCTGGTACGATTTTTGGAAACAGATGCCACACCTGTGATGATCATCCCTGGTATCAGTGCCCTCAAAGGGGCCGAAACCGTAAAATTTGATAAAAATCGATTTGATTTATTTAAAACACTACTCCTGTTGGGTGAAATTAGGCGGGATCAGGCCGAGTTTGAATACCTCTATCGGCTTACAGACGGTATTCAAACCGTTGCGGTGGGCGAGTTCACCCTATATCAGAACGAGTATCCCAGGTTCCAGGGTTACAGCCGAAGTTACCTTACATTTGATCGGGAAAAGGGCTGGACCAACAAAGAACGGATCTACCGGGCCAGCCCTTTACAGCCAGGACAACTATTACCCCGATACCCCAAAGACAAACAAAAAATCATCGAATTCATTGAAACATGGCGAAAGGCGTGGGAATCAAAAGATATGGAGACCTATATCGGCTGTTACAACAACTCCTTCAGGTACGGGCACGGCCGGATGGACTTGGCCGCATATCGTGCATACAAGGACGGGTTAAACCACAAGTACAAATTCATCAAGGTTGATATATCTGAAGTATCTGTTCTCTGGACCAGGAATGGCGCCAAAGTTTCCTTCCACCAGGTTTATCGATCTGACCAGTACCGTGCGGCGGGTCGAAAGACCTTACACCTGATTTTCAAGGAGCAGCGCTGGGGTATAGAGCGAGAAAGCTGGTTTCGTGCAAGGAGTGACAAGAGGGTTAGACAATGAGAAGGCCTACCGTCCTATGGATTTTCATGGGGATCATGATTTTCGCATCAGCTGTTTGGGCCGGTTTGGCCATTGGCCAGATCCAAGAAGAAGTCTTTCTGCGCGGTACTGATCACGAACTTCATGTGTATAGGATTTTCGGTGAGGAACCCGGCAGGACCATTATGCTTATCGGTGGGATCCAGGGTGATGAGCCCGGCGGCTATCTGACTGCTGATTTATATGCCGGTGTTCATCTGAGAAAGGGCAATCTTATTGTTGTACCTCGTGCCAATTTCTACTCTATTCTGTTAAACCAGCGAGAGGGGTTAACTGGCGATATGAATCGCAAGTTCGCCTCCAATAAAGACAGCAAGAGGAAGATCAGTCTGGAAGATGAGATTGTTCGTATCCTGAAACATCTAATCTCTGAAAGCCATTGTCTGATTAACCTGCATGAAGGGTCAGGGTATTATTCCCCTACGTGGATCAACGGCAATGAAAATCCGTCACGTTTTGGCCAGTCAATCATTTACGATGCTGAAACCTTTGAGATCCCCGGAAAAAATCGAACCCTTTATCTGGGTGACGTGGCCAGAAAGGTGATTGCACATGTAAACAGCCTGATTGATCAGAAGCGATATCGCTTTCGACCCAACAACCATAATACCCTGTCAGAAAACACCAGACATAAGGAACAAAGAAAATCCGCCACATACTATGCACTTACCAGTGCCCATATTCCGGCCTTTGGGGTGGAGACTTCTAAATCGATAAAAGACCTCAAAACCAAAATACGCCTGCACAAGCTTGTTATTAATACCATGATGGCTGAGTTCGGTATCATTCAGGACCCTCCAACCATTACCGTGGACCGCCCAAAACTCAACTATCTGTTGATCAAAATCAACGGCAATCATCCCTTTGCCATGCGCCCGGGTACTGAGCTTGAGATCGAATCGGGCGATGAGGTGGTCATTGTCGATATTATCGCCAACTATCAACGTGGCCTGGTTGCCGATTTTCAGGGTTTGGGAACATCCAACGATACCCATATACCTTTCCGGCTTTCCAAACCGACCCGGGTTATTGCCCGAAAGGATGCCCAGGAATGTGGCTGGGTAGATCTAATGCCACGGATGTACTCTAATACTGTTAAGAGGTTCCCGAAGGAGATTTTGCCGGAAGACCTTCGGGCTAAACAGCTCCAAGTTGATGTTGACGGAGAGATGAAGACGGTTGCCGAGGGCCGGGCATTAATAGTCCCCAAAGGGTCTCGCATAACACTCAAGGGGATACAGACCACCGTCCCCGAACTGGATAACGATGTCATCGTCAATGTGAAGGGGTTTGTGCCCCCCAAGGCGGTAAATGATGGCCAGGACCTCCACTACCCGATCTACACTGACCAGGGTTTTTTGAGCCGCTATTCGGAAAATGGGCAGGGAAGACGTTATCCGATAATTGTCACATATGAAGGCAGAGAAATCGCTAAATTCTGGCTGGAGCTAACAGCAAATAAGGTAACCAGATAGCGGGCTGATATTTTATAATACTTTTCTTAAGGGGATGAACTCCGGTTAAACGGCTCTTGAACGTGTAGTTTCGTCCCTAAAAAGGTTTTGTCACATCGAAGAAAGAGGTTTTTCTATGAGACGGGGTTTTTTAATGAGTTCGGTAAAATGCATTCATCAAGCGGAGGGGTTCGTTGAATGGCGGATTTAACTGTTATGATCACTCGATGGACGGGGAAGACCCACAGCTTTTGTATTTCGTCACGTGTTCTTGTATGGTTTTCCCTGCTTCTTGTGTTTTATATAATAGTCTCTCTTGTAATTATTTATGAATACATGGGCTTGAGGCGCACAAATATTGAAAGAGATACACAAATAACACACCTCGAAAACGAAATTGTTATTATGAAAAAGGATTTTCAAGGAGCTACCCAACAACTTTCACTCTTCAATAATGCTGTCCATGACTTCCAATCTACCAGGGAAAGTCAAACTGAAGCGAGCAAGGCTGAAGGCCTGGACTCAAAACCTGTCCAAATCGACGCTGGAGGCAATCCGGTAGAAAAAAAGAGCACTGAAAGTAAAGAAGCCTTTGCGGGTATTGATGATTTCACTGTTCACAAGAATGGTTCTAAGATGGATGTCCGGTTTAAGGTGATCAATTTGCGTCAAGATAAAGCTGCTATCAGCGGTTATGTTCTTGTCATTGCTATTGATCCTAAATCGGATCCTCCAAAATTGTGGTCATATCCCAAAACAACCCTTCAAAACATAATTTCTGTCAATTATAAAGAAGGTGAACCATTCACAATTAGCCATTTCAAGATTATCGAGGGAAAATATTCATTTGAATCAAAGACTGAAGACCCTTCCTTGATAAAAGTGTTAGTGTACGATAAACTTGGAAACCTGTTCCTCCAAAAGGAGTTTGAAGTGGAGGGCATTTCTTGATGTTGCTGATATGACAAACCAGACATTAGAATTCCCTACATGTGAAATTATCACCATCGGCAGCGAGCTCCTCTTAGGCCAGATCGAGGACACAAACACCGTCTATTTGGCCCATGAGATGGCCGGGCTCGGCATTTCCGTCCGCTTCAGGACATCGGTGGGCGACCGGCTGGATGAGATGCAACAGGCGATCCGTTCTGCCGTCGAGCGATGTGACCTGGTCATCATGACCGGGGGCCTGGGACCTACCTTAGACGATCTCACCCGGGAGGCGATTTCAGCCGTGGCCGGTGTGGACCTGGAATATCGGCAGGATCTGATGGAGGAGATCGCGGCGATGTTTCGCCTGTACGGCTATGACATGCCGGAAAACAACCGGAGACAGGCCTATGTTCCAACGGGCAGCTACGCCATATCAAACCCCGTGGGTACGGCCCCCGCATTTATCAAAGAGATCGCCGGGAAACCGGTGATATGCCTCCCCGGGGTTCCAAGGGAACTCAGACACCTCATGACCCATGAGGTGATAGCCTGGCTCCGGAAACGGTTTGATCTTCGAGACCATCTTGTCAGCTATCATGTTCTGAAGGTGGCGGGCCTGGGCGAAAGCGGGGTCGACAGCCTGATCCATGATCTCATCAAACCGGGGCAGAATCCTGAAGTCGGTCTCCTGGCGTCTCAGGGAGAGATCAAGATCAGGATCGCGGCTGTCGCACAGGGAGAAAAAGGGGCAGCGGCCCTGATCGACCCGGTGGCAGCCGAGATCCGGTCCCGGCTGGGAAGCAAAATCTTCGGCCAGGGCGATGAGACGCTCGAAGGCGTGATCCATTCCCTGTTACAGCAAAGGGGGCTTACCCTGGCCGTTCTGGAGACCTTTACCGGGGGCCTGGCAGCGAAACGGCTTTTCAACGTGCCGACCTCACGATTGCTCCAGAGTTGTGTCATTCCGGATCGTCGACGTGTTGCAGAATATCTCTGCCAGGAGGAGATCATTCCCGAACCGGAACCTGCCCTGGCCTCGGCCATCCGGGTAAAGGAGAAGGGGAGGGCGGATGTGGGGCTCGCGCTCTTGGGCTTTATTGCAGAGGGAATGGGGAAAGGCCTTGTCCTTAAGGGGTGCACAGCGGCCGCAGGGGAGGGGATCCGAAAGGCCTTTTCATGGGAAATGGGGGGAGATCTGGTGACCCTGCGGGCAAGGGGCGCAGTGATCGGTCTCAACACATTGCGGCTTGCCTTGTTGGGTGTGTGATTCGTATGCCATGTTCTCTTCGGAAAAGCCGTTCCCCGTTTTCATTTAGACCTCCAGCGCCATTTTCCCGGGGTTCAGGATATTGTTCGGATCAAACAGTTTTTTGATATCTCCCATGACCCGCATGGCCACCGGATCGTGTTCCAGTCTCATAAAGGGGGCCTTGGCCAGCCCGATCCCGTGCTCTCCTGTCAAGGTCCCTTTTTTTTCTATGGCCAGCCTGAAAAGATCCTTCACGGCCTGCTCCGCACGCCGGCTCTGTTCCGGGTCTCTGCCGTCAAAAATGATGTTGGGGTGAAGATTGCCGTCCCCGAGATGTCCCAGCGTTGCAATAAGAATATTGTGTTGCTTGGCGATTTCCTGGATGCCCTTGAGCATTTCGGGGACTTTGCTTATCGGAACGGCGATATCCTCGGCGAGCATGTTAAAACTCAGGCTGAACAGGATGCCACCGATCGACTTACGGGCTGACCACAATTTTTCGATCTCCTCTGTTGATTCTGCCCTTTGAATGGCCTTTGCCTTGTTTCTTTTGAACACATCGATCACCGTGTCGATCTGGTACCGGGTCTCCTCCCGCGTATGCCCGTCTGCCTCGGCCAAAACGATTGCGGCCACTTCGGGCAGCTCAAGCCCTGCTCCTCGGTTGAGGGCCACAATACACCGGTCATCCAGGATCTCCAGGGCGCTTGGGGTGATCTCTGACCGCATGACCTCGCTGACGGCCTTTGCTGCATCGTCGATTGACTCAAAGACGCCTGTGCAGACAGACGTGGTCAATGGCTTGGGATTGATCTTGAGAGTGATCTCGGTCACGACCCCGAGTGTGCCTTCAGAGCCGACAAAGAGCCGGGTCAGGTCGTACCCGGAGACGGACTTCATGCAGTTGGAGCCGGTCCGAAGGATCGATCCATCAGGGAGCACGACCTCCAATCCAAGGACATAGTCCCTTGTGGTCCCGTATTTGGCCCCCTTGAGACCCCCTGCGTTGGTCGCCACATTGCCTCCCAGGGTCGCAACCTTACCCGATGCAGGATCGGGCGGGAAAAAGAAACCATAGGGATCCAAGGCCTCTGCGAGTTTTGCATACACCACCCCCGGTTGTACAACCGCCAGCCGATCATCGATACGAATCTTCAGGATCTTGTTCATGCGGGACATGTCCATCACGATGCCGCCCCTCTGTGGTACAACGCCTCCGGCCAGGCCGGTTCCGGCGCCCCGGGGAGTTACCGGAAATCTGTATGCATTGGCCAGCATGAGGATCTTCGAGACCTGCTCCGCACGCATGGGCCAGACGGCCCCCTCGGGCCTGTGACGATGCTC
>CAZACO010000073.1:7585-10581 GCA_964483185.1 uncultured Desulfobacteraceae bacterium | reverse complement strand
CCATCACCCCGCCGATCACCAGCATGTTTGGGAGCGAAAGGGCCGGGCCTGCCAATAGGAGCGAAAGGGCCGGGCCTTTCCCCATACCGGAGCCGATAAGACCCTGGAGTATCGGGACCTCGGTAAGGGTGGCGAAATACATCAGCGCCCCCGAGACCGATGCAAAGAGATTGGCCCAGAGCGAATTACCCCCCACCAGATATGCGACATAATGCTCCGGGATCAGTGCCGGATGCCCGGGTCTCCCCAGCATGAAACCGGCCACCAGGACTCCCGCGCCAAGGAGCGGAAAGATCTGTTTCATGAATCCCCAGGTAGACTGGACCCAGGTTACGCGTTCCTCCCTGACGAACCAGCCTTTGAGCATGAAACCAAGAATGATCAGCAGCCCGGCGGTGATGTACCATTTGGCGGAAAAAATCAGCGGCCACAGACCGCTGGATCCTTCTGCCGGTTTTGCGAAGGCGGCAAAGACCAGGATGAGCACCATGGTGAGCATAAAAAGGGCATCCTGGGCAAGCGTCCGTCCTTGTTCCTCGTCGTCCGGCAAATATATCTCCCCTTTTGCCCTCGCTGCGTCATCCTTTCGAAAAATGAAGGCCATGAGCAGCCCGGTGATAACAGCGAACACGATCGCGCCGATGGCTCGGGCCAGTCCTAATTGCCAGCCCAGGATCCTGGCCGTGAGCACAATAGCCAGCACGTTAATGGCCGGGCCTGAATAGAGAAACGCAGTGGCAGGGCCGATACCGGCGCCCCGTGTATAGATCCCGGCAAAAAGCGGCAGCACGGTGCAGGAGCAGACCGCGAGCACGGTCCCTGAAATAGAGGCCACTGAATAGGAGAGAATTTTCCGGGCCGTGGACCCGAAATATTTGAGAACCGAAGCCTGGGACACAAAGACGGCAATGGCCCCTGCAATGAAAAAAGCGGGGATCAGGCAGGTCAGGACATGGTCACGGGCATACTCCTGAAGCATCATGAATGCCTCGAGCCCTGACTGACGGATCGTGGGACTGTCCCACGGCACATAATAACAGGCCGCAAAAATAAGGATGATGGTTATGAGTTTTGTTCTTTCTTTCATCGGTACCTTTCCCTGTTCATTGGCCGGAACCCGTTGTTTTCCGGCAACATTTCTATCGCTAAATGCCTATCTGGCTATATTATCACAGCAAAAAAAATTTACCTTCTGCAGATATCCTCACGACGGATGGTGGGGAGCCTTTCCAGGAGAGGCACCACCTGGGGATCATCCTCCAGCCAGTGACGGAGGTTGCCCAGAAGGGCAGCCACATAGGGGCTGTTACCCCCGTCCGTCAGGTGATAGTTCACCCATAGACCATCTTTTCGAAAATCGACCAAGCCAGCGTCTTCAAGTAATTTCAAGTGCTTTGAAACTGTAGGCTGCGCAACACCCAAGGCGGCACGCATCTCGCAGACACACATCGATTTATGTTGCAGCATTTTGATGATTTTGACCCGGTTGGGATCGGAAAGGGCCTTCATCACCTTGACAAATGATCGCATACGACATCCCTCCTCAATATTCCATGTCGGCAATATAGTGTTTCAATGATCCACTGTCAAGGATTTGTTACGGCTTTCTGGGGTGGCTTATCTCAATGCCACTGGTTAGAATCTTACAGCTTTTTTCAGCTTGCTGAAAAGAAGCCTGCCTACCATGGCCAGGCATTCAGGATCCAGGTAACTTTCCGCTCTGCGTTCGAAAAGCACAGAAGATTTTGCCGGAAATTCATCGTCTGCATCGTTAAAGAGAAGCATTACGGGAACGCGCGGAAGGGCATCAAATTGCATAGCCAGGTCATAGGAAACATCCATATCCGGAGGATATCCGCCGACGCCCTTGCACGTTTCTTTCAACGCGTCGAGTCTTCCCACAAAATGATTGGCTATGGCCCGTTCCACGTCATTCAGAAAATAGACGGTTAACGGTCCCGAATCCTTCAGGTCCCTGTATGATACCCATTCTTTCTCCCGAGGTCTGGCAGCCGGACAGAGCAGCAGGTACTTACAAAGAATCACACAGATATCCAGGGAGGGTTGTTTCCCTGAAGGATCGGTAATCCCATTTTCAGAAATGGCGTAGAACTCACCAAATAGAGGGATCTTGATCCCGCCTTTTTCTGCTTGCCCCCCCAATAGGTGTTCCACGGATCTTAAATCTATCCCGGCAACCTGTGCGAGATAATCCTTGTATGTCTTTTCAAACACAGACGCTTTGGCTGTCATTCTCTTCCCCTTTCAACAGCGAATATCAGGTCTTCCTCCGTTTGCCTAACTTATCCGCTTTTTCCGGCCCTACGTAAAGCTAAAACAGTCATGTACCGATTCCTGGGCTGCGGCATCCTGCAAAATCCCGCCAGGCGGGACCGTCGGATTTTGCTTGACCCACAAGGCCATTTCCACTATATTCCTCCCGCGAGAAACAAGAAAACGACTCCTTATCACCGACGTGTCGATTTACCCGATGGTGGTTGTCGGCCAAGGGGTAGAGATTGGAGACGACACCACGATCTTTCCGGGGGTATTCATCGGCGACCCAGTTAGGATTGGAAATAGATGCCTCATATATCCCAATATTACCATCCTGAGAGGTTATCTGATCGGAAATGATGTCAGTATCCATCCCGGGAGTATCATAGGAGGAGACGGTTTCGGTTTTGTCAGGGACGGGTCCTTATCAGTGAAGATCCCCCAGACCGGTAAGGTTCAGATCGATGACCACGTGGAGATAGGGGCCAACAACTGTATTTATCACCCCTCACCCATTCTGGCTGGCGGGATCATATAACGGGGCCACTACCAGGGCTTAAGATCGAGGGTCCCTTGTGTGATCAGCAATAAAGTTGTTCCCCGCCGATTAAAATGGCATACAGGATTTTTTAATACAATAGTAACCGTTTGTCGTTGATTGAATGCAGGGCGATCCAGCTTTCAGTAAAAGCCATGACAGCCAAAACCGCAAGCACGAT
>CAZACO010000073.1:0-7575 GCA_964483185.1 uncultured Desulfobacteraceae bacterium | reverse complement strand
TGAGACGGCAAAATAGAAAGTTCGAGTTCAAAGTGTGGCAACCCGCCGAAGCTCGAAGAGCGAAGAGGGGTTGGCTTCGGCGAATTCCGCTTTGATACCCCACGGCTTGCTGCGGGGAGCTTCATTTATACTCGGCCATTATTAAGGTCGACCATATCAGGATATCTAACGAATATTTTGTGGAATATTCGAGCTAAACGTGCAGACACAAGGATATACCTTGTAACAATAGAAAAGGAGGCCGGTCCATGAATCAAAACACATTTAAGGCGATGGTCATTTCAGAAAAAGAGAACAAACAGTTTGTCCGGGAAATTAAGGACAGAAATCTTGATGATCTTCCCAAAGGAGATGTGCTCGTCAAAGTCAAGTACTCTTCTTTGAATTACAAGGACGTTCTTTCTACCATCGGAAACAGAGGTGTTACCAAGAAATATCCGCACACGCCCGGAATCGACGCTGCAGGCACGGTGGCCGAGAGCAGCAACCAGGATTTTAAAACCGGAGATGAAGTGATCGTGACCAGTTACGATCTGGGTATGAACACCTCCGGAGGTTTCGGACAATATATTCGCGTTCCGGCCCAATGGGTAGTCAAGATGCCGCAGAATCTCACTGCCCGTGAGAGCATGATATATGGTACGGCCGGTTTCACAGCCGCCCTTTCGGTATACCGGCTGGTGGACTACGGCATCACTCAGGAAATGGGACGCATACTGGTGTCCGGTGCAACCGGCGGGGTTGGAAGTATCGCCGTTTCCATACTTGCCAAGGCCGGGTATGAGGTTGCGGCGGTAAACGGGATCGTGGATGAAAAAGATTTTCTCTTGGAAATAGGGGCCAAAGAGGTCATCAGTATTGACCAGGCGACCGATACCAGCGGTAAACCGCTTCTCAAAGGGCTTTGGGCCGGCGGCATTGACACGATTGGCGGCGAGATACTGGCCACGATCATCAAATCGACCCAAGACGGCGGTGCCGTGACCTGCTGCGGCAATGTGGGGTCCCATGATCTGCCCCTGAACGTTTATCCCTTTATTTTGCGAGGCATTACCCTGATGGGAATCGATTCGCAAAACTGTCCCATGCCCCTGCGCTTGAAAACCTGGCAAAAAATTGCCAGTGACTGGAAACCGGAGCGCCTGGATCTGCTGACCACCGAAGTGTCCCTGGAAGGCCTTGGCGAACGAATCGATCTTGTCCTTGACCGAAAACATAAGGGCAGGACCATCGTAAGGCTGCCCGACTAAGAGAGAGACCTAAAAAACGTCCCCTTGCCCCGCGCCCTTGTGGGCAGCCTTGCGGCTGTCCAGTTTTTATATTCCTGGCTTTCCATCAAAGATGTTGCCAACAAATTTGATGGAAAGTCCTTTAGTCATTGGAATAAGATTTCACTTATCATCATTTCAGGTTTCCATGAATTAAGGGACCCTTACCTCCTTAATACCCACTTTACCCCGACCCTGAGTCCGAACTGAAATTCCTCACGTTTTATTCGAGCAGCGCCATGATAACGTCTCGCTCCTGATAATCTTCAAAGGAGTTTCATTAACAAAAGGAGGTCCTGTGCTCTTTGAAAATCCTGACGCACGGATTCACCCGGTTCTTCTAAAAACCTCTTAGAGACTCGGGTCTTAGCCGCCGGGTATCTCTACTCTCTAAGACGGAATCCAATGTCCTTAGCATCATTTGTTTATCTTTTTGAAACCTTCCTGTCATAGGCAAATAGTTCGAAGCATGTGTACTGTAAAAATAGAGGTCATCAACAGTAATTTCTTTAAGAACTAGTTTCATTTCAGCCAAGGTCTCAAAAGCATCAAGAACCTGAAAATCACCGCTCATTACACGTTGATAGAGTATTGTATGAGGAACAGGCGCAAGCGTGAGGGCTGCTAAATAATGAGGCTTCATCTCATTGCATATTTCGGCTGTAGCCAGGGCATGTTCTTGCGAACGGTGTCCTCTTCCAGCCAAACCCAGAATAACCATCGCTGTGAGTTTTATGCCGGAATTGACTATCTTCATCCCGGCTTCCGACATCTCTTGGCGATTCACCCCCTTTTTTATCTCCTGTAAAAGTTTTTCATCACCACTTTCTACGCCTAAATAAACCTGAGTGAGGCCCGCATCTCTCAATGCCATGAGCTCCGACATATCCTTTTCGAGAGCACTACGAGGGCCTATGTAGCTCGCAACATGCTCGAGAGAAGGAAAACTGCTGTATAATTCATCTATGATACTTAAAAGTATCTCCGTTCTAATAGCCAGTGCATCCGCATCGCAAAGGAATACCTTCCTCAAGTCCCCCAAAGACTCCTTAGCCAACTTAATGTCAGTCTTGATTTCATTAAGCCTGCGCACACGGTATTTCTTGTTCCTAAACATCCCGCAGAAAATACAGCGATTGTGTGAACAACCAATTGTGCACTGCAATAAATAGCTGCCGGCCTCCTTGCTTGGTCTATAGATATCACCCTCATATCTCATTTGAATTTTAACTCCCCTTCTAAAAAGCCCTCACTTCCCCTGAGGCTTTTGATACAATTTTGGAATCGTCCGATGAACTTCGAACAGATTTCTTTGGTGTGTTACAGCACCACTCCGGAATGCTTTTACCCCTCTCTTCACCGTTTCAGGTCCGCCCCACCTATGGCAGGACGCTAGAAATTCAGTGCAGGGCTCGCAAAAAACCGCACTCAAATAGAAATCATTCGTTTCTTCCTCCTTGTGGTGTGCCTTCTACCTGAGGAGGGGTTTTCTGAATGGCCGCATTCAGGGCCGGGAGGTCTCTTCCTTTACCTGGAAACAGAGAAGAAAACCTAAGAAGCAGAATACCGCTTGTGACATCCAGGCCAGAAAATAACCAAAATGATCCGTTACGATTCCGAATCCCATAGAACCTAAAGAAATTCCGAACCAGCCAAAAGTGGTGGCTAATCCCACCGATGTCGCCATCCTTTTTTTGCCGCTGATCTCAGCTACCATCAGGAATGTAATCCCATTCCAGCCCCAACTGGAAAAACCTATGCCAACAGCTATAAGGACAAACATCCATCGGGGCCACATTTCAGGCCATAAGCCTAATAAAGTCAAACTCAGAAAACCCAAAAAAGATATTATGATCAAGACCGGTCTCCGACTTCCCTTGAATAAACGGTCGCTAACGACCCCCCAGAAGACCCGACCAACGGCGCCACTGATCATTACTAAGGTGAAAAGATAACCTGACGTAAGCAAAGAATATCCGAGTTCCTCGTTAAGGTATAAAAGGAAGAAGGTGGCGACCACGCCTTGCCCCATGCCGAAAATTGCAGCAACTATAGATAGAATAAACAGCACTCTATTTTTGAAAAATTCACTTAAATTAGATCTGATAAAGGAATCGCCTTTCCTTTCCGGTCTGCCTGGAACGTGTTCGGCCCCTTCTGGTGTTTTGTAGAGGACGAGTACAAGTACTATCATTAAACTAATCATACAGAATACAGTACGCAACGCTATGACCGGACCACTTCTTTGTGAAATATAGACCAGCAACACGCCTGCTATAGCTGCACCGGCGGTCACTGCAGCTTGCCTTATACCGAATACCATACCCCTCGTCTTTCTATCAAACCAGATGTACAGCCCTTTGGATGCTACAGGGTTACCAAAACCGTAGCCGAACCCGGCCACAGCCACCATAATAAGGAATACATAATAGAAGCTAATAAAAAAGCCCAGAAAAAACAGTGGAAAACCGGTGAGTCCCAGCCAGGCAACAAAACCCCTTTTAACCCCATAGCGATCAACGATGATGCCGGCCGGAAACGCGGACAGCGCGGAGGCAAAATAGAAGGATGCACTGACTGTTCCTATCTGGAGGCTATTCAGTGACATCAGTTTTTTCAAAAATGGCGCTAAAGGACCCCATCCAAAACTCCCCATGGAAAGAACAAGTTGAGAGCCGGCTATAAGTGCCAGGATCACCCAACGGTAATCCACTTGATTTTTAGAAAACATGAAATCCACCTGGAAAGGATGAAATGGGGAAACAAGCAGTTTCTACGATATACAAAAAATGATGGTCTCGTAAAAAGTCGTCACTCCGTTGAATCCCGGATCGGGGTCCGGGACGGGCACCGGAGTCCACACCCATCGTAACGACCTCAAGAAACTGGATTCCGGCTGCAGGTTATCCTCGCCCTGCGGACGGGAGCAGGAATGACGCAAAAGGGCATTTTAGTACTTCTTACGAGACCATCAAAAGTATTTCTTGAAATTACCCCGGAACAATGAACTACCCCGCCGCAAGCAGCGGGGTATCATCAAAAGCATTGAGCGCCCCAAGGGGCGGGGAATACAACCCTTGTCCGCCTCTGGCGGATTCAATTTTAACTTACAGAAGGGTTCGGCTCATAAACCACGTCTCTGCCAGGTCCTACCCTTAGAAAACGGGCTGTCTGTTTCTACAGCTAAAACGTCCGCCATATTGGAATTCACCGCAGTCCCGCTCAAGGGGGCTCAACTTAGAATCCTCGGATTACGAGGAATCCTGCAGTTTCATTTGCGTCAATTTACCCCGTAGCCATTCGCCCCTTTCATTTCGCGTTCTTTCAGAAAGCCTGTATCGTCCCATCAGGTCGTCACCGCCGCTTTCATGGACGATTTACAATAACGAGGGAAACACCATAAGGGAAAATTACATCCAGGGAAGCTCTGCCACCTTGCCGCTGACCACATAAGGGGCTTCCTGCATCCGTTGGAACTCGAGCAGTTCAATTCCAACGCCGTGACAATCTTTGGGATCCGTCACTGCAATCTTTACATTCTCCAGGCTGCCTTTCATAAGAAAAGTTACACCTTTACTTTCCAATTCCGAAATCGCTTCCTCAATATTCACCACCTTTAAGGCAATACTGGCAACCCCTTCCCCGCGCTCTCTTAAAAAATCGGCGACGTAACTCTCTGTTTCTGGTAAAGGTTGCATGAGCTCGATACCGATTTCATCAAACGCAGTTTTTATGGGAGACTTTCCCGGGAATGGACCGACAAATTTGGTGCCCATAAGATCTGAAAAGCGCTTAACTGCTCCCTCCAAATCCTTCACTATCACATGCACATGCAATATCTTTTCTATTTTCATCTTTCCAGTCCTTTCGCCAATAACATTCGTTGGCCGTGTTAAAAATGTTCCTTTCTTTTGTATCCTCTATTCGAAGCGATTTAACCCAAACAAGACCGCCTGGGTCATCTCATTTTTCCATTTGCATTGTCCGCCTTTTGTTGATCCATTTTTTAAACTCATTTTTTCAGTTTTTTCACAATTCGTCATGGATTTATTGGCTTTATTCTCTATGTCCGGCGGCCCGCACGTTGTATAAGTTCAATTATGACGCCCCCTGTGCTTTCCGTATCTAGATAGGCGAATCCACCCACTTTTGTTCGTCCCATTTGCATCACTTTGATCCCCATCTTCCGATACCGCATCAATCTCTCTTCCATGTCTTTTACGTCAAAACCGAGGTGATGGAGACCTTCCCCCTTTTTTTCAAGGAAATCATGATAAACAGTCGGCGGATTAACCGGTTGGATCAGTTCCATCTCTAACGGCCCCAAAGAGCAGAAAGCCATATCCATTTCAAAATCGGCGGCAATATCATCATAGAACTTCTCAATGAAAGTTATCTCAGGTCGAACAAAAGGGCCTAGTCCCAATACCTTATTGTAATAGTCAATTGCCTTGTCTAGGTCTCTTACCACAATTCCAACTTGACTTACATCCGGAAGATCTAACGTCTGCATTACTTCATTGCACATGTCCATGATTCCCATTTCCTTTCTTTTGCGTTATTTTTGACGGGCCTCTTTTTCGCCTGTTCAAGAAAGGCGTTCCCATATCCCCCAATTCCTAAATGGTTGATCCCCCATGCGCCTCGTTGAACTTCGGGGGACTTTTGAACGACACCCTAAACATCAAGGTTGGGATAAGTTCTTGAGACCACAAAAACGGTAGCCAAATGCTTTCCTTATCTGTTATCCCCGTTACCTCCCGGTTTACAGAAATATTGATATCTTTCATCGACAATTTTTTCATCAATAACATTCTATATCCTGGGGGGCATGTCCATTCCCACTTCTGATAGCATTTCTATACTTACAACCTCTTGCCCTGCCTCCATCCCTTACTTTCAGATTAATTTGCAGCATTTTTTGTCGGGTAAGCTTCAAATCTCTTTCAAGGAGATGGAAGTTGCCCGATCCCGCCAAGAGCGGAATCTACCGGCCCCACAAGCCTAAGGACTCTCAATATTATCCGTGTGTTGAGGATAATTTTGAGATGCTGGAGCAGGGCTATGATGAGCGGTTTGCAATCAAATACGGCTTTTTTCGACCCTATGTGAGGCAGGTGATTCATCGCTTCCAGGGCTGCGGCATCCTGCTTAACGAACGGCTTCCCAAAAGTCAACTGTGGAGAATGCGGTCACGAATATTTGCTGCCTTTTTCTTGTAAACGCAGACAGTTCTGTCCATCATGCCATCAGAAGCGTGTCGTGGAGCTTGGCGAGTGGCTTTGCGAAGAAGTCCTCAAGGCCGTACCACACCGACATTTCGTCTTCAGCATACCCAATGCGCCGGTATTTCCTCTATGACCGAAAGCTCCTTTCGCATCTAAGCCGGTGTGGCTGGAACTCTCTAAAAGCCTTCTTCAAGCAAGTCATTCCCGAACAAGGGGCTGTGCCAGGCGCGATCATCGCCATACAAACCTTGAGTGACTTCCTTGGATTCAACCCAAACCTCCATATCCTATGTTCAGACGGCTGTTTTTATGGGGAAGGCATGTTCCACGTAGCGCCGCTATTCGACCCGTCTGCCTCGCACGTCAATGGCCCGGATAGGATATGATGCGCTAAAACGAAAATGCGACCTCAGTTCCTGAGTCCATTGGGGTCGACAATGCGGGCAGGGCTGAAACACCTGAAAGAAATCTCCCGCCATAACGTTTTCAAGATACTACCTACCAGTCCAAAGATGGAAAACAAGAGAAGGACTTCGATGCCCTCAAATGGAGTGCCACCATGGCCTCTCATGTCCCCAACAAGGGAGAGTAGATGGTCAGGTACTATAGATACTACAGTAACGTATCTCGGGGCAAGTGTAAAAAGAGAGACAGCCATGAACTGATACCCTCCATACTTGATTCTGAGGAATCCTCCAAGGAGTACAAACGGAATTGGGCTTGTCTGATACAGAAGATTTACGGGGTAGACCCGCTCGCGTGCTCCAAGTGTTCTGGAAAAAGAATGATCTGGGCAACCGGTTGAGCTGCCTTCAGGAGTTTGTAAAATACTGGAACGTGAACGGTGTTTTCGGAAATATCGTGCGGAGCTACGATATCCACGGTTATGAAGTCCCTCTCGTCAAGGATTACCTGGAAGCATTGGGACTGCCGGTTCTGATTATCGAGCAGGATTACTCCACAGGGCCCTTGAACCGTTGAGAACCCGTTTCCAGTCGTTTGCCGAAACCATCGGATAACAGGGGGTTGATTTTATTGGAGAAGATATGGTAGACGTAGAACACCAAAAACTAAAGGAG
>CAZACO010000072.1:0-10590 GCA_964483185.1 uncultured Desulfobacteraceae bacterium | reverse complement strand
TGATCGCCTCGATCGTGGGGACCTTCTTCGGGCTCCCATCCCTCAGGATCAAGGGATTCTATTTGGCCATTTCTACGTTGGCCTCTCAATTTATCATAGAATGGGTCATCGTGCATGTGCACTGGATCAGCGGGGGGGTTTTTGGAACCATAGAGGCACCGGCCATGCTTATTTTTGGATACGCCGTAGACACGCCCGTAAAGAAATATTATCTGGCCCTCTGTATTATGGTCCTTTTAATGACCATCGGTAAGAACCTAGTACGTGGCCAGCTTGGCAGGAACTGGATGGCTATCCGGGATGTGGACTATGCCGCCGAGATCATCGGTGTGAATCTTTACCGCGACAAATTGGTTGCTTTTGCCGTAAGCACGTTTTATGCCGGCGTCGCCGGCTCACTGATTACGTTTTGCTATATCGGGGCTGCAAATATCGAAGAGTTCAATGTCATGACCTCATTCGCCCTTTTAGGGATGATCATCATCGGCGGGCTGGGAACGGTCCTCGGTTCATTTTTCGGGGCAGCCTTTTTCGTCATGCTTCCCATCGCCATCAACCATTCGTTGGGGACCTTCATGGACATGGTGCCTGCCGATATCCTTGCAAATATCGAATCGATCGTGTTCGGCGGTCTGATCGTTCTCTTTCTCATCGCCGAGCCGTATGGGATGGCCCGGCTCTGGCACACGATTAAGGATAAATTGAGGCTGTGGCCATTTCCGTATTAGAGCCTTAATCTGTAAATTTTTGCATTTTTTCGCAGGTCTTTTGAATATGGGGTTGTTCAAAACGTGCAGTCAATTGTTCACCACGAAGATCACGAAGAACACGAAGACATAATAACACTAAGAAACTGAGTTTTCGTGCCCTTCGTGTGCTTCGTGGTAAAATCTCTCTTTGGTTCCGGTCTTTTCGGATTCGGTAGTGGGCATTCCTTATCGGTTCATTTTGATATCGGCTGCTTAAGGGAGGAAAGAACCGTTTCCAGTTTTCATTCTCTGTGAATTCCGTACCTTTTTGGCCCGTAGTTATGGGGGGTTTTTCTTTAACCATCAACGCTAAGAAAACAGGAGGAGATGAACATGGGACGTAAATGGATGTTTGGTTTTTTTGCGATCGTTCTTGCAGTCAGTTTTGTCTTTATTTCGGGGCAGGTAATAGCCGACGAAAAAAAGGATGCCCCGAAGCAGTTTGTGGGTATTCTGGCTTACCGAACCGGGCCGTTTGCAGCAGGGGGCAGCGGGTTCAGCAGCGGCATGGAAGACTACATGGAGCTGAGTAACCTGAAAGGTGGGGTTAACGGGATTCTGTATGATTTTGAGGAGTGCGAAACCGCCTATAATACGGCACGGGGTGTGGAGTGCTATAACCGCTTCAAAGACAAGATGAGTTATGTTCACCCATTGAGCACGGGCATCACTTATGCCCTGATCCCTAAATGTACCGAAGATCATATCGCTCTTATATCAAGCGGATACGGTCGGGCCGATGCCTCGGATGGAAGGGTCTTCCCCTGGATCTTTACCATCCCTACCAATTACTGGTCTCAGAATACAGCGAAAATCAAGTTCATCGCCATCAAGCAGGGATGGGACGGAAAAGATATGGCAACCATCGGAAAGTATCTGAAGGGTTTGAAGATTGCCAACCTGCATATCGACGTTCCATACGGCCAGGAGACCAAACCGATCCTGGATGCCCTGGCCAAGAAGTACGGATTTACCGTGAGGCACTTCCCGGTTCCATGGCCCGGTATTGACCAGAAGGCCCAGTGGATGGATATCGTCAGGCGGTACAAGGCAGACTGGGTCATCAACCGGAACTGGGGCGTATCGTGCACCGTTCCTCTGAAAGAGGCCGCAAGGCTTAAATTCCCCAGTGATCATATCCTCGGTGTCTGGTGGTGCGGTTCCGAAGAGGACGTGTTACCGGCAGGCCCGGCAGCCAAAGGGTATTACTCTGCTAACTGGCACGGTGTCGGGAGGGACTTCCCCGTCATTCAGGAGATTGTCGATAAGGTCTACGGCAAAATGAAAGGGCATATTTCATTCACCCGTGTGGGTTCTGTTTACTATAACCGGGGGGTGTATGCGGGAATCATCAACGAAGAGGCCATGCGGACTGCCCAAAAGAAGTTCGGAAACAAGGTCCTGAACGGTGAGGAGATGCGATGGGGCTTTGAGAACCTGGATATCACCAAGGAGAGGCTTAAAGAACTCGGTGCAGAAAAATTCATGCAGCCGCTCAAGCTCAGTTGCGCAGACCACGAGGGTGGCGGACCGGTTTTCTTCCAGCAGTGGGATGGCGATAAATGGGTCATGACCGGAATCGTCGTAGAACCGATGAAGGCGTTTGTCAGAGAGATGATCGAAAAGTCAGCGGAGAAGTATGCCGAAGAGCAGAAGATCAAACTGAGAGACTGTAAATAGAAGGGATGGTTGAACCCGATGGCAGGGGAGCGGAGGCTCCCCTGCCTCATACGGATTTTGAAAATTCACAGCGAGCGCATTCCCCGCTACTTGAAGCGGGGTTAGCTCGCCCGGTTAAATCCTCCAGAGGCGGGCCGCAAAGCGGCATTTAACTGGGCGAGCGAACTTAACATGTCAGGAATTCTCCTTAAATTTGGGAAATTCCCCGTCCCGCTGCTCGGGCGGGACTGCGGGGTTCTTCAATTGTGATGGTCTCGTAAAAAGTATATTTTCTCGCAAAGACGCCAAGAACGCCAAGAAAAGATCTTTTAATATTAACAAGTTAACTTTGCGAGCTTTGCGCCTTTGCGCGATATTTTGACTTCTTGCGAATGCATCAATTGTAGATGTCGAATTTCGGACTGTGGAAATTGACGTGATCTATAGATAATTTCAACAGCCTATCCGGGAAATCCGTTGGAGGTGAAAGGATATCATGGCCACAGAGCGGGAGCCGATACTCAAGCTTAACAACATCGAGGTCATCTACGAACACGTGATACTGGTCCTGAAGGGGGTCTCCCTGGATGTCTACGAAGGCCAGATCGCCTCCCTGCTGGGCGCCAATGGGGCAGGCAAGAGCACGACCCTCAAGGCCATCTCCAACCTGGTCAAGGCGGAACGCGGCGAGGTGACCAAAGGAACCGTGGAATTCGACGGAAAACGGGTTGACCGGCTGTTTGCGCCCCAACTGGTGAAAATGGGCCTCATCCAGATCATGGAAGGAAGGCATACGTTTGAGCATTTGACGGTGGAAGATGACCTTCTCACGGGCGCATATACCAGGGGACGGGATACCAAGGGGACCAAAGAGGCCCTTGAGAAGGTGTACAGGTATTTCCCCCGTCTTAAGGAACGCCGCAATGCCAAGACCGGTTATATATCCGGAGGAGAGATGCAGATGTGCGCCATCGGGCGCGGCCTTATGGCAAAACCGAGGATCATGCTCCTGGACGAACCTTCTATGGGTCTGGCGCCGTTATTAGTGGAGGAGATATTCAGCATTATCCGACGTCTCAATAAGGAAGAACACGTCGGCATGCTTCTGGCGGAACAGAATGCAGCCATGGCACTGGAGTATGCAGAATGCGGTTACGTCATGGAAAATGGACGCGTCGTATTGGATGGAACCGCCGATTTCCTGAAGGGCAATGCCGATGTGAAGGAGTTCTATCTGGGATTCACTGCGGTGGGAAAGAAGAGCTACCGGGATGTGAAGCACTACCACAGGCGGAAGCGGTGGCTGGTCACATAAGGCATCATGTGCCTTGCCAACCGGGTGGAATCAATTGTAGCTACTCAGCTCGTTTGCTAATTGCATGAACCAGTCTATCTTTTCCGGCAGGGCAATGCCCGGAACCTCACACCCCGATGCCAGGATATAGCCGCTATCCCGGGGCGCCGCATCAAGGCACCTTTTCATGGCCTGCCTCATATCCTCCTTGGTGCCGTAATAGAAGAGATGGGTATCCACGTTGCCGATGAGCACCGCCTTCCCCCTCGCTGCCGCCGCGGCCTTGGCCAAATCAGTCGGTGAGTCAACGCTGATATTGGTTACCCCCGTATTCACCATGTCTTCCAAGATCGGATCTGTAAAGCCGCAGATGTGAAGCCCAACGCCGACCTTTTTTTCTTTAAAATGGTCTACGACCTCTTTGTGGTAAGGGAAAATCAATGTGCGGTATATCCCGGGAGAGATGAGGCTGCACGAAGCAGGGGCCTCTGAATAGTTGGGGCTTATCTTGAGATCAACAAGGGCATCCCCGAACCGGATAGCCTGCCGGGTACAAAATCTCATCAGCTCATGAACATAATCAGGATCCTTCATGGCATCCCTGAGCAGATTACTGGCGTCTCTCAGGCCAATGGCAATGGTCCAGGGTCCTGCAATAACAGGGGATACGGGGGTATCGGTGACGATTTTTCGTGTTTCCACCAGGGCCTCAAGATAACCGGGGAGACGCCCGTCTTTTGTGGGATCAGCAAGTTGCAGGCCGCCCAATTTCCCCTTTTCTTCAAGGGCGAGCTTGCTTGAAATACACATGCTGTCTTCTGGAAATTTCAGCTCATTACCTAAGGCCTCCACGTCCATGAGCAGGTCCCACTGCATGAGAAGGATGTCCGGTCTGTAGCGTTCATAAGCAGCCACCTGTGCCTTCACAAATACCTTGGGATCCAGCAGAAATTCCCTTATGGACGCCCCTATGAGCTGGGGATTGCACTGACCCATAAAGGGGTATGCCGGGATCCGATCGATGGCCGGGTCCTGATCCGTAAAGGTCTTCTTAAAGGCCGCGGAAACACGCTGTTTTCCGGTATACACGCCCATTGCAGACTCTCCTCCCACCTCCCGAAGTCTCTCTTCTGAGACCTTTGAAAAACAGCCCCTTTTGCCCAATCTTGGCGTCAGGCCCCAATTTCAATCCTCGAAATATTCAGTATATTCCTGTGGTTGAAATTCTCGTCTTCCTTGACCTTGAATCCCGCTGAAAGGCGGGAAGCATTTTTCAAAGGTCTCCTTCTGTGCGGGAGGACTGTCCCCTCTCAGATTTCGATGCAGCAGGCTAATCCTCCTGAAGTTCTTTCAGGTCCTCGTAAAAGTCGAGGGCCTCCGGGTTGCCTAAGGCATCTTTGTTCAGCACGGCCTTACCCTCGATGATTTTTTTGACGGCCAATTCGACTTTTTTCATATTGAGCGTATAGGGGACAGCCGGCGTTTCAATGATCTTGGCCGGGACATGCCTGGGAGAGGCGTTTTGCCTCAAGGTGGCCTTGATCCTGTTCTTGAGGTCGTCCGTCAATTCATGTCCTTCGGCCATCTTGACAAAAAGGATCACACGGACATCACTCTTCCAGCTTTGTCCGACAACAAGGCTGTCTTCAATTTCGTTCATACCTTCCACCAGTCGGTAGATTTCGGCGGTTCCGATTCTTACACCTCCGGGATTCAGCGTGGCGTCGGACCGGCCATAGATCACTACACCCCCCCGGTCGTTGATCTCTATGAAGTCGCCGTGTCGCCAGATGTTGGGATATACATCAAAATAGGCGGCATGATATTTTTCACCATCCGGATCATCCCAGAAGTAGATCGGCATGCATGGAGACGGCGCCGTACAGACCAGTTCCCCCTGCTGGTTGATGACCGGCTTCCCGTTTTCGTCAAAGGCCTCCACCTTCATGGCCAGATCCCTGCACTGGAGTTCACCGGCATATACCGGGCCCATCGGATTGCCACCGGCGAAACAGCCGTTGATGTCGGATCCGCCGGAGATGGATGCCAGCTGGAGATCCTGCTTTACCTCGCGATAGATGTATTCAAACCCCTCAACCGAGAGGGGAGACCCTGTTGAAAGGACGGCCTTCAGGGGAGTAAGGTCGTATGTCTTGCCGGGTGTCACGCCTGCGTTCTGGATGGCCGCAATATACCCCGCACTGGTCCCGAAGATGGTTATCTTTTCATCCTGGGCCATCTGCCAGAGGGCCCCCGGGTTCGGGTGGAAGGGATTTCCGTCAAAGAGGACAAGGGTGGCGCCCACGCTCAAGGAACTCGTCAGCCAGTTCCACATCATCCATCCACAGGTGGTGAAGTAAAAGATGGTGTCTTCCCGCTTCAGGTCGGTATGGAGCATCAACTCTTTCATGTGGTGCACCAAAATGCCGCCGGCGCTCTGAACCATGCACTTGGGCAGGCCCGTGGTGCCGGAGGTGAACATGATATAGAGGGGGTGGTCGGCAGGAAGTTGTTCAAATTCGATCTCGCCAGGTCTGCCCGTCGATTTGAACTCCCTGTAGTCCACGGCCTTGGGCAAGTGACTGATATCGGGATCTTGTTCTGTATAAGGGACAACGACAACCTTCTCGATGGAGGGAATCTCCTTCAGAATATCAGAAACACGCGCGAGAGAATCAAAGCTTTTTCCTTTGAACGAATAGCCGTTGGCCGTGAAGAGGACCTTTGGTTTGATCTGGCCAAAACGGTCCAGCACGCCCTTGATTCCAAAATCGGGGGAGCAGGAAGACCATGTCGCCCCAAGGCTGGTGGCAGCCAACATGGCAATAATCGTCTCCGGCATATTCGGCATGAAGCCCGCTACCCGGTCTCCCGGTTGAACCCCGGCCTCCTTCAGGGGGCCGGCAACGCGTGCCACTTCGTCATAGAGCTCTGAATAGGTGATCCTGACGGGGTCCTGGGCCTCGCCTTTAAATATCAGGGCGATATGATCGTCCCGGTAGCGAAGGAGGTTTTCCGCAAAATTGAGTGCCGCCCCTTGAAACCACGTGGCGCCTGGCATTTTTGTAACGTCATCCACCACCTGAGTATAGGGCCTGGAGGCCTTTATTTCGGCAAATTCCCACATGGATGCCCAGAAATCGGGGATATTTTCAATGGACCACCGGTAGAGCGGACCATATTCTGTAAAATCCTGGGTGTATTTCTCATTGATGAACGTCATGAATCGATACATGTTGGTACCCTTAATTCTCTCTTCGGACGGCTGCCACAAAAGTTTGGCCATGATTGGTTCCTCCTCTCCTTTTTAAAGGTGACACGTATGGAGTGTAAAGTTCGAAGTTGACTTCACACGTTGAACTCCACACTTCAAACTTCCGTGTTCTATTTGGGTATCTCGCCGTTCAGGGCCTGGAGGGCAAGAAACAGCGCCTGAGTCCCTGAACGTCCATGTCCCTGGGCCTTGACAGCTATGTAGAGTTGTCGAACCAGGGCGAGTCCCGGGAGAGAAAGGTCCACTGCAGCCGATTCTTCCAGGGCGATCCCCATATCCTTGATGAAGTGCTCCACGAAAAAGCCTGGATCGTAGTTGCCTTGAACAATGCGCGGACCCAGGTTGTTGAAGGACCATGAACTGGCCGCGCCCTTTCCCACGATATCGATGACCTGTTGCATGTCAAGCCCTTGCTTGGACGCGTAGACGAGCGCTTCACAGGTCCCTATCATATTTCCGGCCACGACGATCTGGTTGGAGACCTTGGTGTGCTGTCCGTTCCCCGGGCCGCCCATGTAGGATATGGTGGGTCCCATGAGCTGAAAAAAGGGGAGCACTTTATCGAAGGTTTCCCTCTTTCCGCCGACCATAATAGCAAGCTTGGCATCTCTTGCGCCGATGTCGCCGCCCGAAACAGGGGCATCCAGGGATTCGATGCCTTTTTTTGCTGCTTCCTCGAAAATCGTCCTGGCCAGGCTGGGTTGACTCGTCGTCATATCCACTACAATGATGCAGGCCGGTTTCCCGCTGAGGATACCCTTCTCTCCCAGGTAGACCTCCCGAACATCTGCGGGAAGCCCGACGATGGTAAAGACGATGTCGGCGTTTGCCGCCACCCCTGCCGGCGAATCATACCACTGCGCGCCCTTTTCAATCAGATCTTCTGTTTTTTTCCGGGTTCGGCTGAACACCGAGAGGTCATGACCGGCCTTCTGGAGATGCCCGGCCATGGAGGCGCCCATGACGCCCGTGCCAATCCATCCGATTTTCATTTTTTTGTTCTCCTTTTCAACCATGTTGTTTGTTTCGAGGGTGAGGGCCAATGCCCGGAAGAGGGAGACCTTCTTTAGGTAGACGCCCCAGGATATCAATTAAATGATTATAGCATTTCTTACTATTTTGATAGGGTGTGTTGTCAAGAGGAAACCTCTGAAGGGTGCGGAATTTCATATGAGATCGAGACGCGTGCGGGTTTAATTACAGAAATAGGGTTACCCACGGGAATATGTTTAATATCTCGAGGATTAAAATCCGAATGCGACCCCAGAGGAACAGGCTTTGGATTCCACGGGGCAGGCACAGAGATCGTTCGAAAGGGGGCATTTTTCAAAGGTCTCGAGAGGCCTGGGCAATGGCCGGTCAGCGACCCTCGAAATCCTTATGATATGGTGGGCGGTGGGGGATTTGAACCCCCGGCTTCCACCGTGTGAGGATGGCACTCTCCCGCTGAGTTAACCGCCCGGCCTGTGTTGCTGACCTCAATCGGATCAGAATGGGGTACACGATACAATATTCATGTAGGCCTGTAAACAAAAAAATCAGATCATTCCCACCAGTTTTTTTGTGGTCATGACTTCTTCTGTGTTGAGGTGTCTGTATGCGCCGACCTTCAGATCTCCTAACTGGATGCTCCCGAATGCAGTTCGTATGAGATGAACCACTCTGAACCCTGTTGCTTCAATCATCCGCCTCACTTGGCGGGATTTTCCCTGTGTAATGGTCATTCTGATGATACTCTGGCCTTCACTGCGCATGATCAGCCCGGTTTTTGATGGGCCGCTCGGGCCATCTTCTAACAACACTCCCTTCCTTAACGTAGCTATTGCCGGGTCGGTAACCCTCCCTGCAACGGTGATTTTATAGGTGCGGGGAACATGGTAACGCGGATGGGTGAGACGATGGGCCCAGTCTCCATCATCGGTGAGAAGCAACAGCCCTAATGTATCAAAATCAAGCCGCCCCACAGGGTAAACCCTTTGAGGGAGGTCTTTTAAGAGGTCGGTTATCAGGGGCCTTCCCCCCGGGTCCTTGAGAGCGCAGATGTAGCCGAAGGGTTTATTAAGGATCAGATAAAGCCTTTCAGATGGGGACGGGATCTCCCGGCCGTCCACACGGATCTTATCCACGCCCCATACTGCACGAACGCCTAGCGCCGTTACCTGTTTGCCATTGACTGTGACGCTGCCTGATCGGATCAATTGGTCGGCATTTCGCCTCGAAGTCAGGCCGGCAGAGGATAATATCTTGTTAAGCCGTTGGGCCTTCCCCGTCCCCTGGGAGAGGGGTCTCCTGCTTGGCAGGTATTGATGGGGTTTCTCTTTCTCCGAACATTTCAATCTGCGCGTTCTCCTCCTGAATGGTTGCGGATTTCTCATCGCCAGATCCAAAATCCTTTATCTCTTTCAGCCTTGGGAGTGATTCCAAATCTTTGAGATCAAATACCTCAAGAAACTTTTTGGTGGTTCCATAGATCAGCGGCCTTCCCGGCAGTGATTTCCGACCCATGATCCGAATCAAGTCTTTTTCGAGGAGCGTTCTTAGAATCCCACCCACATCCACTCCCCTGAATCGCTCAATTTCCTGACGGATAATCGGTTGTTTGTAGGCGATAATGGCCAATGTCTCTAATGCGGCACGGGATAATCGGGCGGGTGAACTCCTCAGCATCCTGAGGACATAGGGGGCATACCCGGATCTTGTCCGTATCTGGTATCCCTGTGCCACTTCTTTGAGGCAAAAGCTCCTTTGCATGGCGTCATATTCTGCCTGCAAGTCTGTCAGGGCAGCTCTGATGTCGGGGTGTGTGATGTCCGGAAGACACCTGTGAATTTCCTGTGGGTTCAAGGGCTTGCTTGATGCGAACAGGAGGGACTCAATAATCAGTTTAAGCGGTTTTTCCATTTTTGTAACCGTTGAGGGTTCAGAGTTTCTGGGATATGATGGTATCCGTGCTTTCATTTTCATCAAAATGGGCAACGAGACGGATATCACTCCCATGAGAAGGTTGAAATACCTTGACGAGACCGATGTGAACCAGTTCGAGAAGCGCTAAGAAGGTGACGATAAACTCAGAAGCCGTGCGGTCTTTACTGAAGATTTCGTGAAAGAGGATTTCCCCTCTTTCTTTTAGGAAAGTGATGATGAGCTGGGACTTCTCCTTTATCGACCATTTCTCGTGTTTAAATGTGATCAGGTTTGCCCCGGGTTGATTCTGCTCCATGATTCGCCTGAATGCATCGATCAACTGAAACAGATTGATTTCCAGGTTGGGTCCTTCCGCATCTATGTCAGCCTGCTGCCAGGAGGCGTCCTGTCTGGTGAAGACATCTTTTCCCAAGATCTCCCTTTCCGAAAGCTCTCCCGCCATTTCTTTCAGGCGCATATATTCCAATAGCGGCCTTGTGATTTCATCGCGCGGATCTTCTTCTTCATCTCCTTCATCCAGCCCTGGAAGGAGCATCTTTGATTTTATATGGATCAGTGTGGAGGCCATGACCAGGAAATCGCCGGCAACGCTTATGTTAAGGGCCTTCATCATATCCAGATATGCCAAATACTGGTCGGTGATGGTTGTGATCGGGATATCAAAGATGTCCACTTCATTTTTGTGGATG
>CAZACO010000071.1:0-10668 GCA_964483185.1 uncultured Desulfobacteraceae bacterium | reverse complement strand
ATCCTTTGAATACCGGACAAAAACGACCCCCGCGGCCCTTGCCTCTCTGTAGAGATCTTCCCTCTTCCCATACGTCCGCATATCCCGGTAAAGAACGTAAATATTGACATCCTTATTCCTGCGCTTGAGTTCCAGGGCGCTTTCCACGGTATGCGTGCAGCAGACCTTGGAACAGTAGGGATGCTCTTCATTCCTCGATCCAACGCATTGAATAAACGCAACATTCCCGGCCTTTTCCAGCCGGGGGTCGTTATTCCTCAGAAGGCCATCCATCTCCAGATGGGTCACAACCGCCGTATGCTCCCCATAAAGGTATTCCATGGGCTTGTATTCCGTTGCACCGGTTGCAAGGATCGCCACCCCATGCTCGATCGTCTCTTTGGATGAGCCGTTCGTCACCTCGGTCTTGAAGTTACCGATAAACCCATCCACCCCTATAAGGGTCGTATTCTCGTGAAGGGTAATCCGTTTTTCAGATTTCAGCTCTCTCACCAGTTCCTTGACAAGACCGGCGATCGCTTCACCCTTGTGCGCCCTGTTCAGCATCAGCGCATTTCCGCCCAACACATCCGATTTCTCGACAAGGTGCACCGGGTAGCCCTGATGGGCCAATGAGAGGGCCGCCGTCATGCCGGCAACGCCACCGCCCACAACAAGGGCGGATTGACTTATCGGCAGATCCGTCTCTTGCAATGGGGTCAACAGGTCCGTCTTGACCACGGCCATCCGCACGAGATCTTTTGCCTTTTCCGTGGCCGCATCCGGATCATCCGCATGCACCCAGGAATCATGGTTTCTGATATTGGCCATCTCAAAGAGATATTTATTCAGACCGGCATTGATGAGGGTTTCCTGGAATAGTCCCTCATGGGTCCTGGGTGTACAAGCGGCAACCACCACTCGATTCAGCCCCTTCTCCCTAATGACCTCTGTCATCTTATCCTGAGTGTCCTGTGAGCAGGTGAAGAGGTTCTCCTCAACATAAACCACATGCGGCAGGCCTTTCGCGAATTCCGCCACTTCCGGGACCCTGACCACTCCCCCGATATTGATCCCGCAGTTACACACAAACACACCGATCCTGGGAGGCTCCCTTTTCACATCCCTCTCGGCCGGTATCTCGACCTCCTTTGTCTGCGTATTCCGTGCCTCGGCCAGCCGTTCGGTTGCCGCACATGCGGCCGCACTGGCCTCCATGACCGACTGGGGGATATCCTTTGGCCCGGTAAACGCGCCGCAGGCATAGATACCCGGTACCGAGGTCGCCACGGGATGAAAACTATCCGCTTGGGTAAAATGGTATTCATCCAGGTCAATGCCGAGGCTTTTTGAAAGGTCCACCACGTCTGGATCGATCTCAAGACCGGTGGAGAGCACGATCATGTTGAAGACCTCTTTTTGCAGGTGGCCGCCCTCGTCCACATATATTACCAAGAGGTCATCTGTATCCGGCACCCGCTCCACTGTATGAACCCGGGACCGAATAAACTTGACGCCCTCTTTTTGGGCATTTTCATAATAGCGGTCAAAATCCTTCCCGTGGGTCCTCATATCCATAAAGAACACGGAACAGTCCAGGGGAATCTTGCTGTGCTCCCTTGCAATCACCGTCTGTTTGACCGCGTACATGCAGCATACAGAAGAGCAGTAGCCGTTGTCGCAGCGGTTGACATCCCGGGAGCCCACACACTGAAACCAGGCGATCTTTTTAGGTTCTTTTTTGTCGGAAGGCCTTGAGAGATGGCCCATGAAGGGACCGGTAGCAGAAAGGATCCGTTCAAATTCCAGGGAGGTCACCACGTTGGGGAGGGCCGTGTACGCGTAGGTATCATACCGACTCGGATCAAACGACTTAAATCCGGGGGCCATAATCATGGAGCCTACGTTTAGCGTGATCTCCGTCTCCTGATCATCGAAATTGATGGCCCCGGCCGGGCAGAATTTTTCACAGGCCCTGCATTTCCCTTTCTTGAAATAGATACAGTTGTCTTTATCAATGGCGTATTTCAAGGGCACGGTTTGCGAGTAGGGGACATAAATCGCCTTGCGCTTTATCAACCGCTCGTTATAGATGTCATCCACCTTCTTGGGGCACTTTTCAGCGCAGGTCCCACAGGCGATGCACTTATCCATATCCACAAATCGCGGATGACGCACAACCTTGACACTGAAATTGCCTTCTTGTCCCGAGATATCTTTTACTTCACTCAGGGTTAACAACTCGATATTGACGTGCCGGCCGACCTCGACCAGTTTAGGCGCCAGGATTCACATGGAACAATCATTGGTCGGAAACGTCTTGTCCAACTGGGCCATGACCCCGCCGATCCCCGGTGTTTTCTCGACCATGTAGACATAAAAGCCCGAATTTGCCATATCCAGGGCCGCTTGCATACCGGCGATCCCACCGCCGACCACCATAACGGCGCCCTGTAGCTGTTTGTTTTGTTTATTACTGCTCATAGAAATACTCCCTTTTTAATTGTCATATCGGCGCCGCCCAACAGGTATTTCCCCTGCCTTTCACTGCTGGGCACAGGCCTTTTCAACGGCTTCCGTCAATTCATCATCGGTAAAGGGTTTAGAAAGATAATCGACCGCCCCCAATTTCATGGCCTGCACCGCATTGGCGAGCGTCGAATACCCTGTCATGACAATCACGCGCAGCGGCGGAATCTTATCCTTCAGGGCCTGGAGGATGTCCATGCCATCCATATCGGTGAGTTTCATGTCCAAGAGGACCAGGTCATATGCGCCCCGCTCGATGGCACGCAATCCGCTTTCGCCTGTCTCGCAGGTATCAACCTCATATCCTTTTTCCGTCAGAACCAGATGGCAGGCGTCACAGATAACATCTTCATTGTCAATGACTAAGACCTTCAGCGGTTTCATGACCGCTCCTCGCCCATGGATTCGGCAGCCAGCATCGGGAATTCAACAATGAAACGCGCACCCCGGCCCGGCTCGCTCGAGACCCGGATATCGCCCTTGTGATTGCTTACGATGCCATAACTGACTGCCAGCCCAAGCCCTGTTCCATACGTCTTTGTAGAAAAAAAAGGCTCGAAAATCTTCTCCATATTTTCCGCGGGAATGCCGCACCCGTTGTCGGCAATCTCCACCTGGACCTTCCTCTGCTCCCTATTCACGGCGCTTTTGACCGTGACCAGGCCCCCATCATCAACCGCATGCAGGGCATTGAGCAGGAGATTGATAAACACCTGCTCGATCTGGTTCTTGTCCAACAACGTTTCTGCCATGTCTTCGGCCAACTCCTTTCGGATCCGCACCTGCCGGAGATGAAACTCGTTTTCTACAATGCCGATGGCCGATGTCACGATATCATTGACGTTGATCGGGAACCTTTCCGGTTCCTGCTCGCGCGCGAAGTCGAGCAGGCCCTGGATAATCGTCTTGCACCGTTGGGTTTCCTTGATGATAATCTTCAGTCCTTCTTCGAGGGGGCTTCCTGACGGGACCTTCTTGCTCAGGTTGGAGCTGTAAAGCAAGATGCCGGCCAACGGGTTATTGATCTCATGGGCAATGCCCGCGGCCATCCGGCCTAAGGACGAGCCTTTCTCCACCTGGCTGGCCAGATGGTCGAAGCGGGACCGTTGATTTTCCATCAGGCCCACTCGATCGATAACGCAGGCGCATTGCATGGCAATGGTCTTGATGAAATCGAGTTCATCATCGGAAAGCTCACGCTGTTCAGCGAGATATATCCGCAGAAGACCCGTCACATGTACATCAACGGCCAGCGGCACATCGAGCAGCATGCGAATCCCTTCATCCCAGGCTTGCTGGGGGTATTCGATCCGGGGGGCGTTCCAGATGTCGGTGATAATATAGACCTGGCCCGGTTCAGGCAGGGTGGACAGGATCTTTTCCGTGGTGACCGGGCCCTTTTTGAGATACCGCTCGCCTAACCCGGCGGCTGCCCGCACCTCGAACCGGTTGCTCTCTTTATTGAGAATCCTGAGAAGCGCGCCCTTGGCGTTGAGGGCCTTGGTGGATTTGGTGACGACGACATCGAGCACCTCCTGGAGATTGGTGACGGAGTGCATCGCTCCGATGATGTCTCTGATAACGTGAAAATAGCTTTCAAACTTGGTCGGGGAAGTCATGGATCAACTGCCTTTTGCAAGAGGCGTCCTAATGGAAATGCCCCCTACCTTTTTCCAAAGCTAAAGAAACTGAACACGTTTACATGGAAAATATATTGCTGTCAACCGCTTATTTCAGAAGCCCAAAAAAAACCCGGCTTTCTTCCACAAACCGGGTTTTTCGACGGAGCTTCGCTGCCTGACGTATGAAAACGAGGGGGCGATATGCCTAACCAGATTACCAGGCCTCGCGCTCCAGGCGCTTATAAATAAACATCAACTGTTTCTGGGTAAGTTCTCCAACATTCTCATTGATCCATTTCAAATCACCCGATGCAACGGCCGCCTTCGCTTCACTTGAGAGCCGGTAACCCTCCAATGCCACGGGCCCGTTTTCCATTAAATCACGCCAGAAATCCTTGTCATCGGCGGTTCGGTTTAAGGCCTGAATGACTTCCCGCTTTTGTATGAGTCTTCCTTCCGCGGCCTTGACGTCGGGGACAATGGCCTCCGCCCTTTCTTCCACCCGCTCCTTCAAGGCATCGCCGATCGCCGCCTTGATCTGCTCTTCGGTAAACGGTTTGGGCAAGAAGTCATGGGCCCCCAATTTCATGGCCTCCACAGCCGTGGCGGCCGTGCCATATCCTGTAATCACGACCACTTCTGTATCGGGTTTTTCGGCCTTGATCTTCTTGATCACCTCCATGCCGTCCATGTCCGGCAACCTGAGATCCGCTACTAACAGGTCATAGCGTTTCTCTTTGAATGCCTCTAAGGCCAGCCCGCCCGTGCCTGCCAAATAGACGTCATATCCTTCTTCGGTCAGGACCATCTCAAGGCCTTTGGCCACACTGAGGTCATCCTCCATCACCAAGATGTGGGGCGACACCTGATCCCCCACAACGCTTTCTTCATGTAATGATGTCATCTTAATCCCTCCTCTTGTACCTTCTATTTAAAAACGTCAAATCCTGCTTGTCCAAATCGGTTGCTTTGCTGTTTGATATTTTAAAGCTGCAAATGCCATGCCAAAAACAGAAACCCTTGCCACAAGAGGTCGAATCGACTGAATTAGCATTCATATCAAATGGTTGTATTCAAACGGACGGGAAAGCCGGTTTGTGATGCACAAGGGGTCGGCGTATAATATTTTGTATAGGCGCGGTAGCGATATAACCCATTATTGATGTGATTCCAAAGGGTTGTGGCCGTATAACGATTTATACGGCGGTATCAGCTCCCATACGGTGTCCGGGACCGGACATCCCTACGTCATTGAGCGGCCGGGTTTTGATGGTGTCTTCGCGGAATTCGCAGTGAGACGGTGCTTCTTCATGAGGGTTGAAAAATTGGATCGCTGCATCCCCACCCGTTTGGCGGCCTGGGTGATGTTGCCGTTTGCTGCCGACAGGGCCTGCTCAAGAAAGGCCTTCTCGACTTGACCGAATTGCTTTTCCAGCAGACGTTTTCTGACCGACCTGAGTTCATCTAAGGTCTCAGGAATGCGGTCGGAGGATTGGGCTCGTTTGGCCTCCCAACTATCTGTCAGGCTCCGGTCATCCAAGATCTGGCCATCCGCCAAAATGACCAGACGTTCCACCGTATTTTTGAGCTGCCGAACATTGCCCGGCCAGTCGTAGTCTGTCAGCATTTCAAGGGCATCATCTGAGAACCCGTCCACCCGTTTTCCGGTCAGCCGGCAGTATACCCTTAAGAAGTGGTAGAGCAGCCTCGGGATATCGTCTCTTCGCTCCCTGAGGGGGGGAATAAAGACAGGAAACACGTTTAAGCGGTAAAAAAAGTCCTCCCGGAAGGACCCCTCATCAACCATGGTCCTCAGGTCCCGATTGGTGGCGGAAATGATGCGGACATCCGATTTTTTCAGATGACTGCCTCCCACAGGTTTGAATTCCTGCGTTTCCATAGCCCGCAACAATTTGCCCTGAATACTTACGTCCAGATTCGCCACCTCATCCAGAAAAAAGGTGCCGCCGTCGGCCACCTCAAAGACGCCGGCCTTATCCTTAACCGCACCGGTAAAGGCCCCTTTGACATGTCCGAACAGTTCACTTTCCAACAAGGATGAAGAGAACGTGCTGCAGTCCACAGCAACGAACTGGCGTGCCGCCCTTTTGCTCTGAGCGTGAATGGCCCTGGCAAAGAGCTCCTTTCCCGTCCCGGTCTCCCCGCAAAGGAGGACCGTACTGTCAGTGGGCGCCACTTTTTTTATCGCTTCAAATAATTTGAGAATCTGAGGGTTTTCACCGATGATGTTGCCAAAGTCAAACCGCTCCTTCAGTTGCTGGCGCAGGGATCGGTTTTCTTCCTTCAGGCATTTGTTTTCCACCGCCTTTGCCACGGCAATCGTTATTTCGTCGTCGGAGAATGGTTTGGTCAGGTAATCAAACGCGCCCAACTTCATGGCCTCGACCGCATTCTGCACCGTGTAATACCCTGTCATGACAATAACGTAGACGCCCGGCATCTCCTTTCGCACGGTTCTCAGGATCTCCATGCCTCCCATATCCGGAAGCTTCAGATCCAACAGGGCGATATCGCACGGACCCTTCAATATCGCATTCAGTCCTGCCTTGCCGCTCATATAGGTGTCTACGGAATAGCTTACGTCAGAAAGCACCAGACGACATCCGTCGCAGATGACACGTTCATCGTCGATAATAATGATATGAATCGGTTTCATTTTCTCGACCTTCTGATTCAGCAGGCGAAACGCTGTTAAATGCCCCGCACTGGGACCGGCACCGCCTGCCACAAAGAGATGTGACGCACGTCAATTCACCGATTGGGGGTGAAGCTGCTCCAAGATGTGGTTATACGCCGCGTTGATCTGAAGGTCAGGCTTCTCCATCAGCCCCTTAAGATCTCCCCTGTCCCCTGAATCGACCATCTCCTCATCAATCGGAATCTGCCCCAAAAGGGGAACGCCCATCTGGGCGGCCATCCGGGCCCCGCCTCCGCTCCCGAATATAGGAACCGTTTCACCACAGTGGGGGCAGACGAGCCCGCTCATGTTTTCAACCACCCCCAAGATCTTCATGTTCACCTGAAGGCAGAAATTGATGGATTTCCGGACATCCGCCAAGCTGATCTCCTGGGGCGTGGTCACGATGAGGGCCTCTGCATCGGGGATGGTCTGGGCCACCGTCAGCGGTTCATCCCCGGTACCCGGCGGCGAATCTACTACCAAATAATCGAGATCGCCCCACTCAATATCAGAGATAAACTGTCTGATGGCGCTTATCTTCATCGGCCCCCGCCAGATAACGGCCGTATCCCTATCTTCCAAGATCATCTCCAGCGAGACGACCCTTAGGTTTTCAGAGAATCGGTATGGCCTCACAACCCCCTCTTCGGCCATATCAAACCCGCCCTGTACGTTCATGAGCCTCGCAACGGTCGGTCCATGCAGGTCCACATCTAACAGCCCGACCTTGCACCCCTTCATGCTCAACAGCAGGGCAAGATAACTGGCGACCGTGCTCTTGCCGACCCCGCCTTTTCCGCTCATGACGACGATCTTCCTCCCCACCCGCGCCAGATTGGCTTCAATCATCTTATCTTGTTGAGCCCTCTCAAAATCGCCGGGGGTACTATACGCGGCATTTTCCATTTCAATAAGCTCTCAATTCCTGACTTCAGCGTTAAAAAAAAGAGGCCCCCCCATGACATCCCTGGCACTATGGGAAGGCCTCTTTCAGGTTTAAAAATTCAGCTATTACAGTTCAAGCCACGAGTCTGAATAGAGAGACTCGCCTAAGATGACCTTCGCTGTCTTGACATAACCCTGCAGTTCCTTTGAAAGAGCGTCCATATCGAGCGCTTCACCATCCATGACCTTGTGGATGACATCCACTACATCCGGTTTTTCTCCCCTGGCTATGGCGACCAGCTGGTCATCGTAGGCATCGGCAATGCAGGAAAACATCCCCTTCCTTTCTAACATCACCATATACGTCTGATTGAGAATCGGCCGGAGATGATCCGGCGGCCCATTAGAGACATTTGAGAGCCCGCATGTGGATTTGACGCCGGGGAACATATCCTGAAGCATCTCCTGAAAGGCCATCAGGCTCATGAGCTGTGGCTGCTGGATATTGACCGGGGTCACGATCCCGTCCACAAAGATGTCTTCATTGGGAACACCGGCCTCATTGGCGGCATATATGAGTTCTGCGGCCAGGGCGCCTCGCTCGTTTTCATCCCTGGGCAGCCCTTCCGGTCCCCACATGAGAGCAATCATGTTGGCCTTGTACTTGACCGCTAACGGTATCATCTTTTCATAACGCTCAGCCCTGCACATGATAGAATTGATGATGGCCTTCCCCTGGTGCACGGCAAGCCCCGCTTCCAAGGCTTCGATGTTTGAGGTATCGAGGCAGAGAGGGGGCGTATCCCCGATGGTCTCCTGCACCGTCTTGACCACGAACTCCATCAACTCAGGGCCGCCCTTTCTGGCGGGACCCAGGTTGATGTCGATCCAGTCCATCCCCTTTTCCTTCTGGCGCTTGGCCTCTTCGGCAATCGGACCGGGGTCTTTTTCCTTAAAGGCCTTGCCGATAACCCTGCTGATGACATTCAAATTTTCACCGATCAATAACATGGGCACACTCCCCCTTCTTTATGGTCTCTTGGGTTTATTGGTTTCATGGAGGCTATTGGGTCCTGTCACAATAAACTCCACACCTTCTCCCAGCCTCCCTATTTCCTCATATCCTTCAAATACTTGGGTAACAGAGAGGCATCCCTGGGACCGATAAGGACTTCCCAGTCAGGCAGTTCCTCTTCCATCTCACCGCTGATGGAGGCTGCATAGCCAGGGATAATGATCTTCTTGTGGGCAACCTTGTCGGCAATGCCGCACTTCTTCACAAACATGCCCACCACGTCTCCGGAGAACTTTCCTGCGGCCCATGCGGTCATAACGGAGAGCCCTTCCGTATCCATGATCAGCAGCCAGCTCGGCACCCGGCTTCCTTCAATCTCGCCACTGACGATAAAGTAGGTCAAAGAGAAATTGGTGGTCACGAGGACCGGAGAATTCTCGTCCGGTGCACCGATCTCGTAGATCCCTTCTGTCACGGTCATGGGCCGTTGCGGGTCTGTGAAGATATTCAGCCGTTCGAGGAGGAGGGGGAAGAGATTTTCACCCTTGAAATCCGAGAGCACCACGATCCCCGCATACTTGGCAATCAACATGGCCGCAATCACGGTCTCCATGTCCAGGTTTTCCGCCATGTCACACGGAAAGGTGATGGTCGGGAAGCCGAGGGATTTGTTGGCGGCCTTGAGCGCAGCCCTTCGGATGGCGAGCTGATCCTGAAAGAGCTGTTTCATTTCCCTGGCCCCGGAATCGAGCACAAGGTCCTTCAGCCCCATCCCCGTCAGTTTGTCACTGAGGGCCATCAGGTCATCCATGTTGTCTGCCTTGACGGCCAGGGGGAGTCCGCTCTCTTTGGCAAGATTTCCCATCTCTTCCGCATTGTCCGACGTCGCCGCATACAGGAGCGGCTTCTTAAACGCGCAGGCCTCTACCGCGGCCTTCATCGCATCCACGCTGTCTGACATGAGGACCAGGCCGAATTCGCTCTCCCCGGCGATCTTCTTTGCCGCAGCAGCAAAGGCAGCTGCATCCCCGTTGGCATCCTTCAGGGCCACCAGCTCCGGCCTGAGATTTAGCCCGACCCTTTCAAACTGAAGGGCATTCCACACCTTAAGTTTATTGTCCAGGGCCCCTGCATCGATATCCGATCCGACCATTGCCGCCAGGCCTGTGGGACTGTAAAAGGTCTTTTCATGCCTGAACATGACGGTCTCGCCGCCGATCTTAAAGGCCCTTGTGCCGGCCCCGATGGCCACCGGCCGGATCGGCGGGGCAGATGCCTCTGCCAACTGTTCCCTGGCCTCATCCGACACGTAGGGGCAGCTATCCAATTCTGCCTTCCCTGCGGCGAGATTCATGGCAAAGGCCAGGCATGTCGGAATGCCGCACTCCGCGCAGTTCGTTTTAGGCAACATCTTAAATATCTGAATTCCAGTTAATCCCATAATGCACTCCTAAGATATTTAGGACGCAGATATTCGCAGATTCACACAGATGGTTTCGATCCTGATCATCTGCGTTTATCTGCGTCCAAAAAATAGGTTTAATTTGCTTCTTTATCCTACGATCGGGTCCATCTTCAAGGCCGGATGGTCCTTTTCCTTGAGAAATGCCAGAACCGATTCCTCATCAATCCCCACGGTCTCGTCCGCGATCTTGTCATAGAGATCGGGAACTCCGAGTTCTTCTCCCCGCTTCTCAAGGCGCTCCTTGATCTCCTCTTTCAAGGACTTGGGCATCCACACCATACGAAGGAGGCCACCGTCACCGGACAAGAACTTCCGCTGGGTGATATTAAATTTGCCGTGACCCACAAAACCGGGCGAGGACTGTCCGCCCCCCATGACTCCGGCCAGGGTCGTAAACTTCATTCCACACGGGGTTTCCCCGGTGTAGTCCCGGTGGACCGTCATGACGCCGTTACATCCGGGCAGTACGGCC